>JAGSGK010000085.1 GCA_023955215.1 Paracoccaceae bacterium | reverse complement strand
TATCAAACTCACCGCGATGATCAAACACCATCCGTACCGCTCTTGCGCGTACCTCAGGTGAATATCTGTTTCCACAATTCTTCTTTTCCATAACCCTGTATCCTTACTTCAGGGTCTCCGGGAAACAAGGGGCGGTTCAGTTTATTTGGTAGCGAAGCAAGCGTTGGAACTGAGCTGGTCACCAATCGCCTTCGCGGCCATCGAAAGCCGCGCGAGATGTTCGTCGATGACGGACTCCATGCTATTTCTTTCAGCTAGCCAAACCAAACTCATAGCGCCAATTGCCTTGTTATCTATATGAATTGCAACGCTAATCGCACTGGGTACGCCGCCGTAGTCGACGGCTCTGCCCCAATATCCTTCTTCACGTTTGGCATAGCCAGCCTGACGAATTTCCAAAATTCTCTCCGGTAATTTGAGTGCAGCTTCACGGTCTCGCCCAGTGGTGTTGGCAATTAACGATTTTGAGTATGCCGACAATTCCTTGGCGTCCAGAGCGGCGAGGAACGCAGCACCCAATCCAGATCGAAATGGTGATGGACGATAGCCAATAGTGTCAGGGAAAATGCCGTGCAGGGAGAATTGACGGGTGGTATCAACGATTTCAACACGTCCTTCACCAATCGACACCGCAAGATCTACAGCGAGACCGGTTCGGTTGGACAGCGTCACAATCTCCAGCTTTCCAGTCTCAATAAATGCATCGACCACATCGGACACAGGATTTAGACGCGGGAAGCGCGGGCCGATTTTATATCGTTTGTCGCTACGGCTTTGGGAGAGCCATCGTTGCCGGACAAGGGTCGCGCAAATCCGCAGGATTGTTGCTTTCGGAAGCTCTGTATGATCCGCCAAAAAAGCAAGAGAACAGACGCCATTGTCCGAAACAGTTTCGATTATTTTTATACTGCGCTCAACAGAGCGATTTAATATTGTCATCCATTTCACCTAGTGAAACTCACAATCGACAAAAACGACATGCGTGTCTAGCCTAATTTCGAGGAGTAGGGACAAAATCGAGATCATCGTTATACCTGCAAGAGGAGGATTTAGTGGAAAAGATGCACAATGTGCTTTCGAAATCTGTGAGAGGATTGAGTTACACCCTTTCAGCGCTGATCATAATCGTTGTTTTTTATGTCGCTGTTTTTGGTGTTTTTAGTGAATCTTACCTTCGGGTAGGGATGTTGTTCATCGGTGGGCTGCTGATCTTGCTCTTATATTCTGAGCGCTCTGAAAGTCTGACAGATAAATTGTTGGCGCTCATTACGGCTGTTTTTTTAAGTGTTGCTGTTTACCAATATTTCCGCGCCGCCGCAGAAATTGAAACTGGGCTCTATTTTCTGACATCGAAGGATATTTTACTCGGAACCTTGGGATTGGTTGCCGTAATCGAGCTAACACGAAGATCGGTTGGCATGGTGATGGCGGGCGTTGCTGCGTTTGTCTTGATCTATGGCGCTTTTGGGCAATTTGCGCCGGGGTTTATGCGTCACGCAGGAATAACGTCCGAGGAACTGATACAGGTATTATGGTTCTCTTTTGATGGCGTCTTTGGCCGCCCGATGGCGACAGTCGTGTCCACCATCTTGATCTTTATCATCTTTGGCGCTGTTTTGGAGTTCCTGACGATTGACAAAGTTTTGGTCAAACTAGCTCTTGCTGCGACGGGCCGTGTACGATCAGGCCCAGCCGCCGCCGCCACTGTTGCAAGCGGATTATTTGGCACGATTTCTGGCAGCGCTGTTGCAAACGTTGTGGGGACAGGTGTGATAACAATCCCTCTGATCAAAAAACGTGGATTTAAGCCACATTTCGCGGGGGCCGTCGAAGCGGCTGCGTCAAGTGGGGGGCAAATTACACCTCCGATCATGGGGGCCGTCGCCTTTATTATGGCGGATGTGACCGGCCAACCTTATCTGACGATTTGCCTTGCCGCGACTATCCCCGCAATTCTTTACTATGCAGGCTTGTTCATGGCGATTTCCAGTGCGGCGCGTGAAATGGATATTGAGCCCAATGCGCCACCGAAATGGGATTTTACGTGGCGTGAAGTTGCTCAGATAATTGTCTTTATGATTTCACTTACGTCAATCGTAGTTGCCATGGTCGGCGGGTCATCTCCTGCATACTCAGGTTTCATTGGCGTTGCCTTTGCTATTGTTCTTGGATTTGCACTAAAGCCTAAGTTACTTGCGGACATTCAATCTTGGATGACATTCATCCGATCGGCCGGAATGATTTCCGCCCAGCTGGTTGTTATCGTTGGCGCAGTTGGTATCATCATCGGGATATTGAATTTAACCGGTGTTGGTTTGCGTTTTGCATCTCTGGTAGCGAGTTATGCAGATGGGCAACTCGCAGTTTCGCTGATTTTGATGGCTCTTGCCTGCTTGTTGTTGGGTATGGGGATGCCAACGGTTCCTGCCTATCTGATTATTGTTCTTGTGATGGGGCCTGCGCTGCAAAAACTAGGGGTGCCGATCATCCATACGCATATGTTTGTTCTTTATTTTGGTGTTTTATCTGCCGTCACGCCCCCGGTGGCGCTGGCCGCATTTGCAGCCGCACCAATTGCCGGCGCTGGTGCCATGAGAACCGCAATCGAAGCATCAAGACTAGCACTTCCTGGTTTCGTGATCCCCTTTGCTTTCGTCTATCAACCGGCGATGCTTTTGGGCACAGGTTATGAGCTTCTTGCGTCAGCACAGTCCATTTTATTTGTGACCCTTGCGGTGTTATTGATCTCACGTGCTTGCTACCCATCCAAAGGCAAGGCGCGGTATTCGCCCATCGGACTCGCTTTGGCCTTGGCGCTTTTGTTCGTCGGCCCGATGGTTTCATGGATTGCAACGGCAGCAACAATTGCGGTGTTTTTTATTGAGCGTTTCAGTAACACCCTAACCCCTAAAAATTCATAGTTCAGAGGAGAAACAACTTATGAAAAATACCAACTTAACCAGACGGTCGCTTTTCGCGACAGCAGGAGGTGTGGCCGCACTTTCAGCATTACCTCAGACTGCCTTTGCTAAAGATTTGCTCCGCATGTCTACACTTGGGCCAGGCACCAGTCCGAACCTCATAATGACAACTTTCGCAAACATTGTTAATCAAACGTTACCTGATTATGAAATTCAATTGAATGCAACTGGCGCCGCGACGCGACATGTTCTTGAAGTGGCCATGGGGCGTAGCGATTTTTGTATGTCCTCACCTGCCATTCATGCGCTAATGCGCAGAAAAGCTGCGATGTATGCCAAGATTGACCAAGCACCTGAGCTTGTCAAAAAGCTTCGCACTGTATTAAACTTTCCAATGGGTGTGTATCACATCGCAGTATATGAATCGTCTGGCATCACGACGATGGATCAAATCAAAGGCAAACGTGTCTTCCTTGGACCACCTGGTGGCGCGGCTTTTGCAACTATGAAACGACTTTTCAAAGCGGTTGCAGATCTTGACGAAGGCACAGATTACGAAGCCGTTAAACTTGGTTGGGATGCAGCAGCTGCATCGTTTCAGGACGGCAATATTGACGTATATTGTAACCCTACCAACGCCCCAAGCCCTGCGTTGACGCAAATATCTGTAACAAACAAAGTGCGTTTTCTGGGTATTCCAGCAGACAAACTTGAAACTGAAGCTGTACAAGCTTTGGTCGGTCGCCCAGGTTTCAGCGCCGGTGTTTTGCCTGCTGATGCTTACGGTGAAAACCAAACGAACGAAGCAGATGTAACCACGCTTGGCGTTACAGTTGGCATTGTTACGAATGAGAGTGCAAACGAAGATATGGTCTATAATATGACTAAAACCTTCTATGCTGGCGTTGCCGATGCGGGCGATGGTTCTCCTTGGTTGAAGGCAGTAACACCTGCGGCCGCTGTTAAGGATATCAACCTGCCATTGCACCCCGGTGCGTTGCGTGCATTGACAGAGCTTGGCGTTGAAATTCCAGACGCTGCGCGCGGCTAGGTTACGCAATAAAAAATGGTCGGAGCTTAACTGGGTCCGACCTTCAATCAACATAAAGACTAAAACCTAAAGGACTTTCATGCCGAAAAATGTGCTTTTCATAATGTGTGATCAACTTCGTTGGGACTATCTGTCTTGCTCAGGGCATCCGAGCTTACAGACACCGCACATCGACGCACTAGCTAAACGAGGCGTTCGTTTTGACCGTGCTTATGTACAATCAACGATCTGTGGCCCATCGCGAATGTCGTTTTACACTGGTCGTTATGTAAGTTCGCATGGTTCGACTTGGAATAACGTTCCACTAAAGGTGGGCGAGATGACCTTGGGCGATCACCTGCGGCCCCTTGGCGTGCGTACAGCACTTTGTGGCAAAACGCACATGACCGCTGACGTTGAAGGCATGAAGCGTCTGGGCCTCGCACCTGACAGCCAGATTGGTGCGCTGGTATCGGAGTGTGGATTTGAACCCTATGAACGTGACGATGGGCTGCACCCCAATACGAATTACGGCCAGCGAAACAAGAACTACGACCAATACATGAACGACCGTGGGTGGGCCGATGAAAATCCTTGGGATTCCGTTGCCAATAGCGGTGAGGATGATGACGGAAACATCTTGAGTGGTTGGTTCTTGGACAATTCCGATCTTGCCGCTCGTGCCGCAGAAGAGGATAGTGAGACACCTTACACGACGCGACGCGCAATGGATTTCATTCAAGAAGCCGGCGACACTCCTTGGTGCCTTCACCTCAGCTTAATCAAACCGCATTGGCCGTATATAGTGCCTGCGCCTTATCACGACATGTACCCACCCAGCACGCATATACCCGTCATGCGCAGCAATCACGAACGGGCAGATCCGCACCCTGTTTTCGGTGCTTTCATGAATGAACGTGTGTCACAAGCTTTCACTAATGACGTAACGCGGACCAAGGTCATTGGGGCCTATATGGGGTTAATTAAACAAATTGATGACCAGATGGGCGAGTTGATGGCATTTCTTGATGAGAAGGGACAGACAGACAGCACGATGATCATTTTCACCTCGGATCATGGCGATTATCTGGGGGACCACTGGATGGGCGAGAAGGAACTATTCCACGACCCGTCTGCCCGCATTCCGCTGATCGTTGTGGATCCCCGTAAAGAGGCAGATGCCACACGCGGTTCCGTTTCAACGGAATTGGTCGAAGCGATTGATGTTGTTCCAACAATTCTTGATTATTTCGAGGGCCAAAAGGTTGACCATATCATCGAGGGGTATTCGTTGCTGCCTTTGATGCATGGAGAGGAAAAGTCGATCAGGGATTTTGTGATTTCGGAATATGATTATTCATTTAGACAGGCCCGTCGTCGCCTTGGCGTAGAAATTCGCGATGCCAAACTGACAATGCTTTTTGATGGACGTTGGAAGTATATTTTTTCCGAAGGCTTTCGCCCTATGCTGTTTGATCTCGATTCCGATCCAAATGAACTTATTGATTTGGGCGACGACCCCAGCCACACATCAGAGTGTGATCGCTTAAATGGTTTGCTTTTTAAATGGACCCGCCGAATCAGCCAGCGCACAACACTGTCCGACGATCAAATTGAGGCGCGTGGAACGGACTTAAGAGAAGCCAAAGCAGGAATAATTATTGGATTTCCAACTGAAGATGATCTTGAAAGCGCGCTCACGCAAGCAGAGGCAATTCAACCTAAAACCCGTTAATCCAGTAATATTTCTGACAATTAAAGGCCGTTTGAAACTCTGTTTTCCTTCACCTTATCAATCAAATCAAGAAAGTTATTTTTCTGTTCCTCGCTGATATTTGAAAGAAGCTTTTCTTCGATCGCCAGCACTTTGGGGACAATCTCAAGATAGGTACCCACACCTTTGTCCGTCAAAGAGAGCATCTTACTGCGGCCATCCTCAGAATTGGAACTTGCAACCAGCCAAGCACGTTCTTGCATCCGTTTAACAGCGCGGCTAACGGTTACTTTGTCCATGCTTGACAGGTTGACAATTTCATTCGCAGAGAGCGTCTGATCCTTACCCAAAATCGCCATACAGCGCCACTCGGCCGGTGACATATTGTATTCCTGCCGATAGGCTGATTGCACGGCACTGGTCACTTCAGCATAGAAATCACGAACCAAATACGGAAAAAAGCTTTGCAGCTGAAATTCGAGATCGTTTTTATTTTCTGTCGTCACTGTCGTAATCATCCCATTTTGTTTTCATCCTAACTGCAGTTAGTTACAGTTGAAACTTCTTTCTTTAGATGGTAACAAATGAAACTAAATCCGATAACCCCGCGATTCTAAGCATGACTTGCGCCAAAGAAATTGAGGTATTGATGAATAATAACAGCGAAAACAGAATGACAATCGCCCCCTCGATCCCTGGGCCACATGTTGGTTATTCCCCTGGTTTTGGAAATGATTTTGAAACCGAGGCATTGCCGGATGCATTGCCACAGGGGCAAAATAGCCCCCAAAAATGTGCCTATGGCCTTTACGCGGAACAGCTTTCGGGCACGCCATTCACAGCGCCACGCGGCCACAATGAACGCACGTGGTGTTACCGTATACGTCCATCTGTAAAACATGTCGGCAAGAGCAAAAAGATCGACTTGCCCTACTGGAAATCTGCACCACATGTGATCGACGATGTCATTTCGCTTGGTCAATATCGCTGGGATCCAATTCCGCACACAGACCAAGAATTAACTTTTGTCACGGGCATGCGCACCATCACGACTGCGGGCGATGTGAATATCCAAGAGGGCATGGCCACCCATACTTACCTTGTTACGAAATCAATGGTTGATGACTATTTCTACTCCGCAGACAGCGAGCTGTTGGTTGTGCCACAAGAAGGTCGATTACGCTTTTACACCGAGTTGGGCATCATTGATATTGAACCTCAAGAGATCGCAATTATTCCACGTGGTTTGGTTTACCGTGTTGAACTAATCGAAGGCCCTGGGCGTGGATTTGTGTGCGAAAATTATGGACAGAAATTTGATTTGCCGGGGCGTGGACCGATTGGCGCCAACTGTTTGGCAAACCCGCGCGATTTCAAAACCCCCGTCGCCGCTTTCGAAGATCGCGAAGTTCGCTCAACCATCACTGTAAAATGGTGTGGTCAATTCCATGTCTCAAACATCGACCAATCGCCACTGGATGTCGTTGCATGGCATGGCAATTACGCACCCTGCAAATATGATCTCAGAACATTCAGCCCTGTTGGGGCCATTCTGTTTGACCATCCCGACCCTTCAATCTTTACGGTACTAACAGCACCCACCCATACCGAAGGCACTGCAAATATTGATTTCGTTCTGTTTCGCGATCGCTGGATGGTGGCCGAAAATACGTTCCGCCCACCGTGGTACCACAAAAATATCATGTCTGAATTGATGGGCAATATTCATGGCATATATGATGCCAAGCCCAAGGGTTTTGTTCCAGGTGGCATAAGTCTACATAACATGATGTTGCCACATGGCCCCGATAAAAACGCCTTTGAAGGTGCAAGCAATGAGCCAATGGAACCCAACTTTTTGGCCAACACAATGTCGTTCATGTTTGAAACACGCTTTCCCCAACATCTGACCGAATTTGCCGCCAACGAGGCCCCCTTACAAGACGACTATGTGGATTGCTGGGCGGATATGGTAAAACATTTCAATGGCGAAAAAGACCCATCATGATCCTGTATTCTTATTGGCGATCAACCACATCTTACCGTGTCCGTGTCGCGTTGAACTTAAAGGGCATTCCTTTCACAACCAAGCCGATCAACTTGGTTGAGGGCGAACAATGTTCTGCGGATTATAAACGACTGAACCCAAGCATGGGTGTGCCTGCACTTCAAATCAACGACGATGTCACCCTAACCCAAAGCATGGCAATTCTGTCATATCTTGAAAGCGTCAATCCAACGCCAGCAATGCTACCAAGTGATCCGATCAAATCGGCAGAGATCACGGCCGCGTCCAATGTCATCGCATGTGACATTCACCCCGTAAACAATCTGAAGGTCGTCAATAAAGTGAAGTCCCTTGGGGCGAATGGTGTTGATTGGATGATCGACTGGATGAACCACGGGCTTATGGCCTATCAAGAACTGATCGAACCCCAAGGCAAATACAGCTTTGGCGATGATATAACGCTCGCTGATATTTGCCTTGTTCCACAACTGTACAACGCGCATCGCTGGGGTGTTGATCTAACACCGTTTAAGCGACTCGTAGAAATTGAAAAGGCGTGCCTGATGACGGACGCCTTCCAAAAAGCACACCCCAACAACCAACCGGATTCGGAAATACAATGACAAAACGTTTAAATAGCTTCGTTACTTCCGCAAACTCTCGCGACACAGAGTTTCCTTTAAACAACCTGCCTTACGGTGTCTTTTCACAAGGTGACCACACACGATGTGGCGTCGCGATCGGCGATTTTGTTTTGGATGTCGCCGCCCTTGAAAACCAAGGCCTGATTGATTTAGGACAACCATTGTTACAATCTGCGGCGTGGAACCCTGTGATGGATGCGGGCTCTGACATTTGGGATCAACTACGCGCCCTTCTGATCGCATTACTGTCCGAAGGCAGTGCAGATCAAGGCGCGGTCGAAGCCGCACTATACCCATTGGCGGAAGTGCAACTTTTAATGCCATTCACGGTAACAGAGTTTACTGATTTCTATGCCGGAAAAAACCATGCCATCAATGTTGGTACAATGTTTCGCGGCGCCGAAAATGCACTTCCACCGAACTGGTTGCACATTCCAATTGGGTATAACGGTCGGGCATCATCTGTTGTTGTATCTGGCACTGACATTTACCGCCCATCAGGGCAGTTAAAAGGCCCAGACGACACATTACCAAAATTCGCGCCTTCCAAACGGTTTGATATAGAACTTGAAATGGGGGCAATTGTTGGACGCCCATCGTCTGATCGCGTTTCTGTGGATCAGGCCGATGAGATGATCTTTGGCTATGTGATTTTGAATGACTGGTCAGCACGCGATATTCAAGCATGGGAATACCAACCCCTTGGACCGTTTCAATCCAAGGCAACAGCAACAACGATCAGCCCTTGGATTGTCACCAAGGCGGCTTTGGAACCATTTCGCTGTGAAACACCCGAACGTGATTTCGAACTTCTGCCGCACCTAAAAGATACAGGGCCAATGCTGTATGACATCGACCTAAGTGTCACCATAGCACCCAAAGGATCCGATGCCAGCGAAGTCGTTCGCACGAATTACAAAGAGATGTATTATTCAGCCGCACAACAATTGGCACATCACACGTCTGCGGGATGTGCGATGCGCGTGGGCGATTTGCTTGGCTCAGGCACAATTTCTGGCGCAACCAAAGAAAGCCGTGGATCTTTCCTAGAGCTTAGCTGGGGCGGCAACGAACCGTTCACACTCGACACTGGAGAAACCCGCAGCTTTATCGAAGATTTTGATACGCTCACCCTTCAGGGATTTGCCCAAGGCAGTGACTTTAAAATTGGGTTTGGGGAGTGCACAGGAATGTTATTGCCAGCGAAATAGAGATTTCAACGGGCAAGAGGGAACCAACCACATAATGCCTCCGAGTAATGGTTTCATTGGCGGCTTTTAACAAGACATAGATTGGATACTTATACCAAATTTGGGGTTTTGGCGGCAGACATGCAAATGCCTGCTGTCCACGCAAGTGAGTCCTCCAATTGAGCGTGCGCTGAATTTAAACCTGCCGAAGTTCCAAATGGCCGCTTTCTGCTGTTCAGTCAATTTCTTGTCTCAATGGCCCAGATGTCCACATTCCGCCCTTAGTTACCAATTTTAAAGATTTCAGAAACGGTCGCTTTGTCTGCACAGCCGCCTTTTGTAATCATAGTCGCGACTGTCCAGTTTAGGACATATTAGTGCGACTGAAGGCAGGATTAAATGGGGGGATCTAGGTTGAGGAGATATTGAATGGAAGTTAAGATGTGTCTTCAAAACCCGCAACAGCCTGTTCAATATCCCAGTCCGAATACAACGTCACTTGGGTAGCACCATTATTCCATTTGTACAAAAGACCAATCTCTTCGCCGGTTTCAAAACACATAATGCGCCCGATTGGGTCAGCTGTTCGGCGGTCGGTTTCCGGATGTGTCATCGTTTACCTCGTTCTGCGAGCAATTCGGATGGATCGACCTCAAGCGCACGTGCAAGCTGCTCGAGAATATCGAGTGATACGGAAAACCTGGCTAATTCGATCTTGCTGACATAGCTGCGATCGATTTCTGCAGATAATGATAATTCTTCTTGGCTCAAGTTTCTGGAATGTCTTAAATTCTGGATATTTAGGCCAGCGCGAAGGTAATCCCCCCGAAAAATGGATGTGTTGAAAACTAGAATTTTTGCGGCACTATAAGCCAAGGAGATTCACTATGAAAAAATCGCGTTATTCAGAGGCACAGATTGT
>JAGSGK010000049.1 GCA_023955215.1 Paracoccaceae bacterium | reverse complement strand
TGACATTACCACTAAAGGGGCTGTTGGTGTTCTTGTTGTTGACCATTGGTTAACGATTGCGTCTGTGCGCATGTTGCGCATGAGTCTTCTATAGACTTCTTTGGTGGACTTACGCTGACTTAGAGTTACTGAAAGTACATGCGCAACGGACGCACAGACGCATTTCTTTGGATTTAGGGACGAGAAGCGAATAGTTAAACTTTAAGTGGAACATAAAGCATCACAGCCAAGCGGATGATCTCTGGGCTCGTTTTAAAGTACCTGAATGGGGAGTGTTTTGTCATTTGCGGATTCTACAAATACACCCTGCTCGCTTCAACCGAGTTTAATCTGACAGTGCCGCCCTGCCCTATTCAAGCAAGTTTACTCTGACAGTGCCAACGTGGCAAATACAGCATGACGGGATCAATCCGCTTCGAACGCGATTGGATCTGGGCCGCAACGGTCGTCTGCATTCAGAGCTGTCAAGGCTGCCATTTCAGTGTCACTCAAACGAAAGTCTAAAATGTCGAGATTGCTAGCAAGATGTGTGCGCTTCGTCGAGCGGGGAATGACCGAATGCCCGAGTTGTAAATGCCAACGCAAAATCACCTGTATTGGGCTTTTCCCGGTACGCTTGGCGGCGGCGCTGATGACTGGAGCATCAAAAGACCTACCGTCGCCCAACGGGGTCCAAGCTTGGGTGATAATACCGCGGGCGTCATTAGCTGCGCGTAGATCGGCGTTCTGGAAACGAGGGTTGATTTCAATTTGGTTCACAGCTGGCGTGACACCGGTTTCTGCGATCAGTCGGTCGAGGTGATCAGGGTTAAAATTTGATACCCCGATGGAGCGGACTTTGCCGGCGTTACGGGCCTCGATTAGCGCGCGCCATGTTTCAACATATTGATCGCGTGCAGGGCAAGGCCAGTGGATCAACAAAAGATCGAGATACTCGAGACCGATGCGATTGAGGCTGTCTTCGATTGCGTTGTGAGCGGCGGCGTGTCCCTGACTAGCATTCCACACCTTGGACGTTACGAAAAGGTCTTCGCGTGGGATTGGGGTTTGGCGGATGCCTTCGCCCATGCTGGCCTCGTTGCCATAAATAAAGGCGCCGTCGATCAACCGAACGCCTAACTCGACCGCGGCGGAGACCACGCCCGGGGTAGTGGACTCGTCGATCTGCCAGACACCAATACCGAGTTGTGGCAGCCTATAGCCGTCATTGAGCGTGAGTTGTGGGATATCACTCATAGGAAAGGTCCTCTGAAATTAGAAAGGTTTCGATTAACGGCAGTAGGGTCGCGCAGGGGGGGAGGTATTGTATGCCACGCGATGGATCAAGGTCCGGGGCTTGCGGATGATAGATCACATTCATGCCCGCGGCGTGGCCGGCGGCAGCACCTGTCCGACTGTCTTCGATCACGAGGCAATTCTGTGGTCTCTGGTTGAGGCGGCTTGCGGCTAGAAGATAGCCATCGGGAGCGGGCTTACCCTGGGCCACGTCGCTCCTCGAAATTGTGAACTGGAAATTGTCTCGAAAGCTCGATCCATTTAGGCTGAGGTCGACCTCAGTTCTGGACGAATTTGAGACAACAGCCATTAGAATTCCGTACAAACTGAGTTTGCGAAGCAATTCAGGGATTCCGGTTATTGGCCTTATTCGCTGGGAGAAAGATCCGAAGTGCTTCAATTTCAAATCACTCCACTCGTCCAATCCAAGCTGAAGACCAGTGGCTTCGACAAGTTTAGAGTAAACTTCTGACCCGCTTACACCCAGCAATTCATCGTAAAATCCACAAGGTAATTTTAGTCTCAGATCTTTTATGGCGGCGTAGAAAGCGAGGGCATGTACCGGTTCACTGTCTATGAGTGTGCCGTCCAAATCCCAAAGAATTACTTTATTCATAGCCGATCAATCCGATCGTAAAACTGTTGTGATACATTATAAAGATCAGAGTATATTGGCATCATACGATCATAGAGCTCGCACCATTCAGGGTTTGGATTGATCTGATCGCCAAATCGTACCATATGGCGGCTGGCTGAACGAAGGTCGGTGAATTTACCGGTAGCGCTGGCCATTAGAATAGCGGCACCGACCACACCACATTCCAGTTCTTCTGGGACGACATAGGGGGTATTGTACATGCTTGCTTTTATTTCGAGCCAGAGCCTTGATTTTGCCCCCCCGGATGACGCGACAAAACGTTCTGGGCGTCCGGCAGAACCTTGCAGCGCGTCTAATCTGAGGCGAACAGAAAAAGCCACGCCTTCCAAGATCGACCGATGGAGTTCGGCGAGACCATGCCCACTCGTTAGGCCAAAGAATTGGGCTCGTGAATTCGGAGCGTTCGAGAACCTTTCGCCGTTGAGATACGGGAGGAAGAACAGCGAGTTTGACCCAGCTTGAGCCCGTGTTGCCGCATCGGCAACCTCGCTATAGCTTCGCCGGTTTTCATGAAATGCTCGTCGTGCCCATCGCATCGCATCGCCACCTGCGTCGAGTAGGGTAAAGCTCCCCCAGTTACCACTTGGCTCCAACAGGTTTGATACACCGGGATGCATAACCGGATTGTTGTGGATCAGGGTCATAATGGTTGAAGTGCCTGTCACATCAGATCCCATTCCAGCGCCACAAACCCCTGAGCCCAGCAATGCAGTCGGATAGTCGCCCGCTCCGACCAGCACGGGAATTCCAGGAGACAAGCCCAACCGATTTGCCGCCCTTTCCGTTAGGCTACCAAGTATTTCGCTGGGGTTTCGGATGGGTGGGAGGAGATTTCTTGGAATTCCCGTAAGGGCGATTAGTTCGTCCGACCAATCCCTCGTCGATTGATCCATTAAGAAGCTAAGTGAGGCTTCCGTGTAGTCCTGCGCGTACTCACCCGTCAGTTTCAGGTTAATCCAGTCCTTTGGCATCAACAGGCTTTCGGCCTGGGCGACGGCTTCTGGGTCATTTTCCATGAGCCACATCAGTTTTGAAGCCGGCCAAGCTGGAGAGGGTAGGTTGGCGGTCAGGCGCAATGCGTCGTCGGGTTGGATCAACTTATTGAGTTGGTCGGCCTGAGGTTGCGTGCGTTTGTCGTTCCAAAGGGGGGCTGTTTCTCGTGTCAGAAGCCCGTTTGAATCCACAAGAACTGCACCATGCATTTGGCCGCATGCGCAGATCGCCGCGACACGCGCTGCGGCACCATCCACCTCGGCGAGTACTTGGTTGATTGTCTCGACCGTTCCCGCCCACCAATCCGCAGGGCGCTGTTCGGACCATCCATAACGCGGCACGATCTGCTCATGCTCCTTGTGAAAAATTTTTAGGATTTCACCATCGTGACTCACGAGTGCGGATCGAATTCCGCCGGTTCCAACATCAATTGCCAGGAAAAGGTCTCTAACCATACTAGATGCGCTCTTCGGTTGTCGGGTTAAAGAAATGCGCGGCTTGCATATCAATTGGTACCGTAGCAAGTGCACCTGCCTCTGCTATGAATCTTGGGTCGACTTGCGTCATAATTTTTTGACCACCAATCTTGCCAAGCAGTAGTGTATTTGAACCCAGCGGTTCAATAACCTCAACATCGAAGGTCAAGTGGGATGCGGTCTCAGCTTCCCGACAGTGTTCTGGACGAATGCCAAAGACTACGTTGCCATAGTCTCCGATCCGATCCGCATCCTTGGCAGCAAGTTGCATGCGTTGATCGCCGATCATTAGGACACCCGCCTCAATTCTGGCGTCAAAGAAGTTCATGGACGGGGATCCGATGAAGCTGGCAACAAATCGGTTTACCGGACGTTCATACAGAGTGATTGGGGCGTCGACTTGCTCGATCACACCACTGCGCATGACAACAACGCGATCCGCCATTGTCATCGCCTCTACCTGATCATGGGTCACATAGACGGCCGTGGTATTCAGCCGGCGCTGTAGTAATTTGATTTCGCTTCGCATTTCGACGCGCAGTTTGGCGTCCAAATTGGACAACGGCTCATCGAACAAGAACACTTGAGGTTGGCGTACGAATGCACGACCAATAGCAACACGCTGTCTTTGGCCGCCAGATAAATTTCGGGGCTTTCGTTCCAAATAATCTGAAAGCCCGAGTAATTCGGCAGCTTCATCTACGTGTTTATCGATTTCGTCCTTTGGGGTGCCGTGAACTTTCATGGCGTAGCCGATGTTCTCTCGCACGCTCATGTGTGGATAAAGGGCGTAGTTTTGGAAAACCATTGCACAATTCCGCTCGCCGGGCCGTTTGTTCGTAACATCGTTGCCGTCGATCAAGATTTGGCCACTCGTGGTCTCTTCCAAGCCTGCGAGCATCCTGAGAGTAGTCGTTTTACCACAGCCAGACGGTCCAACAAGAACGATGAATTCACCTTGATGGATCGACAGGTCAAGCGGTGGAACGACTTCGACAGCCCCATACGATTTTGAAATTTTGCGGAATTCGATATGTTCCATTTTACCTTCCTAATAAAATACTTCGGGCACCTTTCGGCGCCCGAAGTTCTGTCGCTGCTTTTATTGGTCTAGTTCAGTGGTGGGAGGCCCATTGAAGCTCGATAGGCAGCGAGTTGACTATCGCGACCAAACTCATCTGTGAGCTCGTCCCATTCCGCAGCAATCGTATTGAGCGCTTCTTGTGGTTCAACCTGACCCGCAAGTGCTTTTGAAAGCTCGATTTCGAGGATTTCTGTGTAGGAGAAGAACCCAGGAAGACGCAGGTCAAGCGCCACGTTTGGTGCGTCAAGTGATGCACGTTGTGCCGACAGATAGCTGCGTGCCTCTTCTTCAGTGAATATCGAAAGCCAGTTCTCGATGTTGTCGTAGTGACTGAGTCGATAGGGGTTAACACCTGTATTCGCCGTAACAATTGCTGCACCGGAAAGCTCAGGGCTGGTTAGTTCCGCAACATAAGACCATGCGGCTTCCTGATTTTTGCTATCGATGGGAACAGCCAATTGCCATCCACCAAATGCAAGGAATGGCGACGCAACTGGTTCGTCAAACATGTCCCACTCGCCGGTCACGTGGTTCCAGATCTGTGTAGAGCCTGGAAGCATTGCGGTACGTACACTTCCGGCAATCGAACCCTCTGTTGCACCAAGAATGCCCGAGTCTGCCCAGTCGAGGTTCATTGCGACCGAACCACCTGCATAAAGTGGGCGTACGTCACCGGACCCGTTGTTCAAAGAACCCGGAGGGCCAAAGTCCAAGCCGCGCTTGTATTCTTCCAATGCGCGAAGCCAGCCTTCGTTATTGATTTGTGCATCCATGGTCTCAGGGTCAAAGAACATCGACCCTGGGTTGCTAGGGTTGTTCGTGTAGCTGGCAGCGTGGCTGAAGAAGTACCAGAACTGTTGGCCGCCACGCGCGTATGCCTCGGCGGTGCCATAATTAACAGCATCAGATTCGTTGAAGAACTCAGCAATATCGTAGTACTGGTCCCATGTGATTGGCGCGGCCAAATCATAGCCGTACTGCTCCATGAACGCGGTCTTGTTGGCTTCGTCTTCGAAGAGATCAGAGCGAAAGTTCAGCATATGCATGTCGCCATCCATGGTGGCGGATTTGATTTCGCCACCCCATGACATCAGGCGTTCACGGTATACTGGATGTATATCATCCCAAGCTTCGCCTTGCTGCATTTCGGCAGGCATTGTTGAGAGATACGGCGCGAAATCCGGAACCCAAGCAGGAATGAAACCGATAACGTCAAAATCTCCAGTCTGCTGGCTCATACCTGTCAAAAACTTAGGATAGAGCTCGCCAAACGGAAACTCAACCAAGTTCACCTCCCCGCAAGTCTTTGCCTCCCAGCTTTCAGCTGCTGTCTGAAGTGCCGAAGCAACATACGGTCCGTTCTGTGTTGAAATTGTCAAAGTGACGCCTGTGTAATCCGGCAAGCACTCTGCATGCACTATGGTCGCAAGCGGTAGTACTGCGACGCTAAGCAATAGGTTTTTCATTGGTTTCTCCATTTTTCCGTTGAAAACTTACTTGATTGATCCAGAGAGCATTCCTGAGCGCATCATGCGGCCCAAGAATGTGGCGACTAGGATCATTGGTATGATCGAAATCAGTGTTGCTACTGAAATGGCCCACCATTCGTCACCTCGACTAGAATTTTGCCCTGCCAGTAGGATTGGCAGCGTTTGCCACCTTGACGACGTTAGAAGCAGGGCGAACAGAAACTCGTTCCAAATAAATGCCAGAACAACCATTGATGTCGCGATCAATCCGGGCAGAGACATTGGGAGCACAATTTGAGCAAAAATGCGCATACGACCAATGTCATCAACCATGGCGGCCTCTTCGACTTCAACAGGGACGCTTTCAAAGAAATCCCGCATCAGCCAAACCGCAAAGGGTAACCCGAAGGCAGTGTAGGCTAGGACCATGCCGCCAAAGGTGTCCAACAGGCGAAAGCCAGCTTTTCCAGTTTCTGCGTATAGCAAAAACAATGCAAAAGCGGACACAATCGGCGGAAACATTCGTTGTGAGACGAACCAAAATGTGACGTCATCGTTGCCGAGGACCGGACCGGGGAGATTGCGGCCGTTTGCCCATACAGACACCGGTAATGCAACAAATAGGACCACCAGAAGCGCATACGGCACACGTATGTTCCACATCTCAGTCATGACAACGAAGCCACCAATGGCCAACACGGCAAATAGCAAACCCGCCAATAGATGAATGCTGAATTTGAACCGGATCAAAGCATAGGCCGCCATGGAGCCCAGCAGCACGGCCAGACCTGTTGAGACGATGGAAATAAAAATTGAACTGCTGATCGGTCCCCAGAAATCACCTCGGATTCCAGAAAATGCATCGCGGAATGCATGGAGCGAAGGCTGGAAGTCCCAAAAAGGTAAGTAGGTAGCTCCACCACTCACTGCCAAGGGTGGTTTGAATGCCGTGACCAGCACCCACCAAAGCGGGAAAATGCATAGCAGCAGCCAAAACATGCTGAGCAGAAAACCCGCCTTGCGAAAGCTCTCACGTCTCACTGGGCATACCTCTGCGTCAGTTTGCGCGCGCCAGCCAGATAAAGCGTACCAAAGACAATCACGACGATTAGAAAGAGAAAGCTCAGCGCCGAAGTCATACCAATGTTGAACTTTTTGAAGCCTTCATTATAGGCAAATAACGTTAGAGTTTCGGTCGATGTGCCTGGCCCGCCTCCGGTTAAGATGAATACGGTATCGATGATTTTGAACCCTTCGATCAGTCGGATGAAAATGACCGCAGCTGAAAGTGGTAAGAGCATCGGGAATGTAATGTCGCGGAACCGTCGCCAAGCTGAAATATTATCGACACGAGCGGCCTCAAACACCTCGGCTGGCAAGTTCTGAAGTCCAGCTAACATCAAGAGCACGACAAAAGGTGTCCACTGCCAAGTTTCGATGGCAATTAGAACGGCAATAGCGAAGTTTGGATCGGTGAGGAACGGCAGGTTTTCGAGGCCGAACATAGAGAAAAATTCGTTGGCTGGCCCTAGAACCGGGTGGAATATCATTTTAGCAATCAGCGCGACGCACACCGGAGCAAGAAACATTGGCAATAGGAATGTAACCCTGAACAAGGACGCGCCAGGAACATTGTGATGCAAGGCCAAAGCCACGGATAAGCCAATGGCATACTGGGCCAAAACTGAAATAATCACGATCGTCGCTGTGGTTGCGATGGCCCCCCAGAAGCGGGCGTTCGCGAGGATGTCTGCATAGTTGTCAAAGCCAACAAACCGAGCTGGCGTCGGTGGGACGATCCTTACGGTTTGGAAGCTCACGGTTAGTGCGTAGATCAGGGGGAACAGCGTGATTACGAGCACCAGCAGGAAAGCAGGCCAAATAAAAATGTGTTTCACGCGATCATTCATTGATTCGCCTCCGACATTCACAATGGCGCAGCGGATTGATTGGGTCAATCCTTAAAAGTAGCAATACTACAATAATGATGGATAAATTAGGCTAAGTAAGAAAATATTGAGGTATTTTAGATATTTTACTAAAATAATCTTGTAAATTATCTATAATTTGAGTAGTAATACTACCGAGTATAGGAGGTTAGCGTGATTCCAAGTCCCACATCACACCGCATCGATCCTTCAAATGCTGAACTGGAAGGTGCAACAGGCCATTACAGTAAGAAGCTCAGTGAGCTGGTGGGGCTTTATGAAGATGGCGCAGCGTTTTCTCAGGTTTTAGAGCAAGGTGGAGACGAGATTGTATATAAGGTGTCAGATGTTCGGCCGGATGCCGGGCATGGAGATCTGATCTTCGGGACAACCTTCATGGAACCCGGTCGAATTGGGGAAGAGTTTTTCATGACGCGTGGACATATCCACGCCACGGCAAACCGCCCTGAAACCTATTACGGTGAATCTGGGGAAGGGGTGATGTTGTTGGAGTCACCTGAGGGCGAAACGCGGGTTCTGGAAGTGTTTCCACGGCAGATGATCTATGTGCCGCCTTTCTGGATTCACCGCTCTGTGAATACTGGTGCAGCGCCTCTGGTGATGAGCTTTTGTTATCCCTCCGATTCCGGACAGGACTATTCAATTATCGAACGGTCTGGCGGAATGGCCAGTCGCATTGTGGCCGACGGATCCGGCTGGAAGGAAGCACCGAATTCTTCGTACCGCCCGCGAACGGCTGCGGAAATTGAACGTGTTTACGAAACGGGAGACCACGAACAGTGAATATTTTTGAGAAAATTGAGCAGTACGGCGTTGTTCCTGTGATTGCTATTGATGCCGCGGCTGACGCTGTGCCTTTGGCTGACGCGCTCTTGGAAGGCGGGTTGCCGGTTGCCGAGATCACTTTCAGAACTGACGCCGCGCTTGACAGCATCGCTGCAATTTCTTCCCAGCGGCCTGAGCTGCTTGTTGGCGCAGGAACCGTGTTGACTGAAAGTCAAGTTGACGATGCAAAGGCGGCAGGAGCGAAATTTGCTTTGTCACCTGGTTTGGACCTGGATGTTCTATTGCGTGCAGAAGAGGTTGGGCTTCCATTCGCCCCAGGTATTATGACACCAACAGACCTACAGGCCGCACTGAAAGCAGGTTGCAAGATGGTGAAGTTTTTCCCAGCAATGGCTGCGGGTGGACCGAACTTGCTGCGCAACATTGCGGCGCCCTACGCGCACACAGAGATAGGATTTAACCCGACAGGCGGCGTAACGTTAGAGAATTTAGATCAGTGGTTGTCTATGCCTACTGTCCGAGCCGTAGGCGGCACATGGATCGCCACTAAGGCAGATATCGCCAACGGAGACTGGGCTCAGATTACTGAAAAAGCCAAGATGTCTGTTGATCGCGCCGCTAAAATTCGAAGCGCTCAATGACGTATTCTCCAGCAACGCGCCCGACATTCTATTTTATTGGCGTAACGACGGGCCAATCTTCGATCATGAAGATTTTTCCGGTTTGGGCTGAGTATTTGGGATTGGGTGATGTCGAAATCAAGGGCATTGATTTCCCCCCCCATGATACAGCTGAAAACTATCGTGAAGCAGTGGATTTCTTGAAAAATGACCCGTTGTCATTGGGTGCGTTGGTGACGACACACAAATTGGATCTTTTTGAAGCCTGCAAAGACATGTTTGACGTGATTGATCCTCATGCGACGCTTATGGCCGAAACTAGTTGCATCTCGAAACGGGATGGTAAGCTGATTTGCCATGCGAAGGACCCAATTTCGTCAGGTTTGTCGCTGGATGGCTTCCTGCCAAAAGATCACTTTGCGGATACGGGGGCCGAACTATTTTCGATTGGGGCCGGAGGGTCAACTATCGCACTGTCTTGGCATCTGATGCAGGAAAGCAGGGGCGAAAATCGACCAAAGAGGATTGTTGTGTCGAACTGGTCCCAGCCTAGATTGGACCACATCCGCGAAATTCATGAAAGCCTAGGCAGTGATATTCCGATTGAATACCGTCTGGCGGCAACAGCCCAAGACAATGACGACATCTTGGCGTCAATGGCTGCGGGAAGCGTTGTGATCAATGCGACGGGGTTGGGCAAAGACGCTCCCGGTTCTCCACTAAGCGATGCGGCGCCTTTCCCAAAAAACGCCATCATCTGGGAGCTGAATTATCGGGGTAATCTGGTGTTTCTGGATCAGGCAAATGCGGCCAAAACGGCGCTGTGTCTTCAGGTCGAGGATGGGTGGACTTACTTTATTTACGGGTGGACGCAGGTCATTGCGGAGGTGTTTAACATCGAGATCCCTGTAGCCGGTGATAGATTTAATGCGATTTCGGAAATCGCGACAAAGGTTGCAGGACGATGAGCGGTGCGAAGGTATTGATCACACCCCGATCGCTTTCTGATTGTACACATCCAGCGCTGGATGCGTTGCGTGAAGTTGGATTAGAACCAGTTAGTGTACGGCCAGGCGTAATGCCCAACGAAGCAGATCTAATTGGGGCCATGCCAGGATGCGTGGCGTGGTTGGCGGGTGTTGAGCCTGTTTCTGAAAAGGTCATTGATGCGGCCAGTGAGCTAAAGGTAATCAGTCGGAACGGGACCGGAATCGATAATCTGCCTTTGCAGGTGCTGGCTGAAAAGGGGATTAAGGTGTGTAAAGCGTCAGGTGCAAATGCACGCAGCGTTGCTGAGCTTGCACTGACATATATCCTAACGGGGCTTCGCCAATTAACGCAGACCCATGTTGGAATTCAGGCTGGCGAATGGCCGCGCCTGCGTGGTCGTGAGATCAAAGGTGCAACGGTTGGCATTCTGGGATTAGGAGCGATTGGTCAGGAATTGGCGCAGATATGTCTATCACTCGGTGCAAACGTCATTGCCTATGACCCGTATACCAACCAGGATGCGATACAGCATCAAAACTTCCAACGAGGGTCGCTGGCTGAAGTAGTAAAAAAATCAGATGCTATTTCACTGCATTGCCCAATGCCCGAAGACGGCAGTGCGGTATTGGGGCCTAAAGAGGTTGGTGCCTGCATGAAAGGCGCCGTTCTGGTCAACACAGCGCGCGCTGGTCTCATCGATCAAACGGCCTTGGCATCTTTGCTCGAAAGCGGTCAAATCGGATTTTACGGGACAGATGTTTTTGAATCTGAGCCGCCGCAGCGGGTAGAAATGCTGAATCATCCTGGGGTGACTATGTCGTCGCATATTGGCGGCTTCACAACAGAAAGCGTGGATCGTGCTACGATGATGGCTGTGCAAAATATTCTTGGGTGTCTCGATGGTCCTTTCGTTTGAGATTCATAAGGGGCGCCCAATGCCCAACCACTTAGCATTGTTCTGGCTGGGGCAGGCGGGTTTTTGGCTGGAAAGCAGTACAAAACGCGTACTGATTGATCCATATTTGTCAGACAGCCTAGCGCACAAATACGATGGTAAGAAACACGATCACCAAAGGATGGCTCCACCTCCTATCATAGTTGGCGAGCTACCTGAAATTGACTACGTTCTCATTACACATGCGCATACCGACCATCTTGACCCAGATACGCTTGGCCCGCTTTTTGAGCGCTTTCCCAAGGTCCGTTTTGTCGTGCCCGCATCATGTGAGGATCTAGCTCGAGAGCGGATAGGCCAAGCGGTAGAGCTGATCTTGGTCGATACCGGTGATGAAATCTCCCTAGATGGGTTGCAGATCAAGGTGTTTCCAGCTGCCCATGAAGCCGAAGAGTTGGACGCTTTGGGCCGTCACAAATTTCTAGGTTACGGTATCGAAGTTGACGGCACTCGGTTTTATCATTCCGGCGATACAATACCATTTGAAGACTTGGACATGGCTGTGTCGACCTATTCACCAGATATTGCTTTGCTGCCGGTGAACGGCCGCGACGCTGAGCGTCTAGCTGATGGTATACCAGGCAATTTGACCTTGGATGAGGCAATATTTTTTGCGCGTCATGCGAAAATCCTTATCCCCCATCATTGGGGGATGTTTTCGTTCAACACAGAAGACCCTGCCAAGATTGACTTGGCCGCATCCGAGCACAGTGAGATCCAAATCGTAAGACCCCAACTTTGCAGAACCCTGAAGATTGTCCCTGATGGCGGTTAATCGGGCTTTTTGCCATTGCCCAGGTGGCGTCATGGGATGTGCTGCAGCGTTTGGTGTAAAAATTACGACTCACGCAACCTCGTCAAGTCACCCAAGGGATAATTCATTAGCCTTCGCCCCAGTAGTCGAGTAAGCTTGACGACTTGCCAGGGGGCTTGTTCACTCATGCTGCCTATATCACTCCAGTTGCGCGAACGTCTGCAATGTAGCGCTTCATTTCCATGACCTTGTGGCGCTCTTCCGGTTTGCGGCGCAATGCGACAACTGTTGAGAGGATGTCGATAACAACGAGCGCAGCAACACGCGAGATGGTCGGCGTGTAGTCGTCGGTATTTTCAAGTGTTTCGACCAAAAGGCCAATGTCACAATGCCGCAAGAGCGGGCTGTTGGCGCCGGTGATGGCAACTGTTGTCGCGCCACGTTGTTTGGCATGCCGAGTGGCCTGAATGACTTCTCGCGTATTTCCGGAATTCGATACAGCGAACAAGACATCGCCCTCTCCCATCATTGAAGCAGCAATCAGCATCTGATGTATATCCACGCTGGCGTGTGTGGCCACGCCAAACAGCGGGAATTTTTGCTGGGCGTCTTGTGCCACGATTGCGGAGGCGCCAAGGCCAATGAAGTGTAGAGACTTGCTCGCCATTATGGCCTCAACGGCGCGCTCCAGCTCAGGTACGTTCAAATTTGTGCGAACCCAATCCAGACTGGTTAAGTTAAAGTCAAAGATCTTGTTGACGACCTCGTGGAGCGCGTCCACCTCGGAAATAGCTACATGAGACGTGGACAGGCCAAAGGCCAGGGATTTGGCTAGTTTCAAGCGCATATCCTGAAAGCCAACGCAGCGAACCGAATTACAGAACCGTACAACCGTCGGCTCGCTTACCCCTAAGGCGCGCGCAAGTTCGGCGAGCTTCATTTCGGTTGCCTTTGACGGGTTGCGCAGGATTGTCTCTGCGACCTTCCGGTCTGATTTGCGCAGGCCGGGAAGCGATTGTTTGATTATCTCGATCAAATTGTTTGTGCTCAACTGCGCGGCCCTTTCGTTCTGGAGTAATACTACATCTGGGTTGGAACTACTCATTTGTCAACTTGATCAGGGATGAGTGTTGAAATGCCGAAATCCAAGGAGTTTTCGGGGTGTTTCGGTAATTCTAGCAATTTTATGCTGGACGGGTGGCTCAAAGTATTGCGTTTATTTTCCCATTAATGTAACAAAACTACATAAAAGGGTGCCATTAGTACTTATTTTTTCAGAAATCTTAACAATAGAAGAGAAAATTATATGAAAAATGTAGTAAATGACCGACTTCTTTTTGGCCCGTACTTTCTGTGAATTTATAATATGAAGTAACCCATGATAGATGTTCTTGAGATTTCAAAAATACCAGACTTTGGAGGTGGAGTGTTGATGTGTGCCCATAGCTGCAAGGGCGGACTTTTCTGATAAAGTACCCCTGCTGAGCATTTCCAACGGTGCTGTCAAACTAATGAGAACAAGCATCGGATTGCTCGAGCAGCCTAAATCTATGCCCTCAATAATTGACGCCACTCAGTTAGAGCAGCGGTTCGATTGAGCTTGAAATTGTCTCGCGAGTAG
>JAGSGK010000030.1 GCA_023955215.1 Paracoccaceae bacterium | reverse complement strand
TTCAGCACGTGCAGCACTTGCAGCGCTGACAACAGCACCTTTAAAGCGATCCATGTTGCCAGTCAGGACACAGTTCGTACCCCAAGTCAGGGCCAGACGACGTGCAGTGTTCACAAGCGGCGTCATCGCGATGATTGGAACCCGTGGGCGTTCACGTGCAGTCAACAACGCAGTCGTTCCGCTTTGAGTAAAGCAGCAAATCGCTTTGATGTCTGTTGTTTCCGCAATTTCACGGGCCGCAGATACGATACCAACAGCAACCGAGCGATGCTCGACTACACGGCTGGCTTCAATGATCTCGCGGTATGTTGGATCTTGTTCAACTTCGCGTGCGACGTTGTCCATTGTTTGCACAGCTTCGATTGGGAAATCACCGGCAGCACTTTCAGCGCTTAGCATCACGGCGTCAGCACCTTCATAAATCGCAGTCGCAACATCGGAAACCTCTGCGCGTGTTGGCATTGGGCTTTCAATCATGCTTTCCAACATCTGGGTTGCAACGATCACTGGCTTAGCGGCCGCGCGACACATACGGATCAGACGTTTTTGAATTGGCGGCACGTTCTGTACCGGCAGCTCAACACCCAAATCGCCACGAGCAACCATGATGCCATCACTGACAGCTAGAATGTCTTCAAAGCGATCGACTGCATTTGGTTTTTCAATCTTTGACAAGATCGCAGCACGGCCTTGAACCATGCCACGGGCTTCTTCAACGTCAGCAGCGCGCTGAACGAAAGACAACGCCAACCAGTCCACACCTAACTCACAAACAAATTCCAAATCAGCGCGGTCTTTACCGGACAACGCGGCCAAAGGAAGCTCAACGTCAGGAACGTTCACGCCCTTACGGTTTGAAATTTGACCGCCATTGATGACAACGCAATCAGCAAAGTCTTTGCCACATGCTTCAACCTTCAAACGGATTTTGCCGTCGTTGACCAACAGGCTTGCGCCCGCTTCAAGCGCTTGGAAAATC
This sequence comes from Paracoccaceae bacterium, assembly GCA_023955215.1. GTDB lineage: Bacteria > Pseudomonadota > Alphaproteobacteria > Rhodobacterales > Rhodobacteraceae > Ascidiaceihabitans. Next base: position 16,667 of record JAGSGK010000030.1, on the reverse strand, counting down.
TCAGGGTGCGGCAGGCAAACGCGGTTGATGTCGCCCTCAGCTGGGTCAAGATCAAGGCGGAACTTTCCGCCGTTTACCAGCATTTCGCCTTCTTCAGCAGCAAACACACCAACACGCAACTTCGGTCCTTGAAGGTCGGCGAGGATGCCAATTGTGCTGTTCAAATCTGCTTCAACCTTGCGAATAATCGCGTGCTTTTCGGCAATCTCAGGGTGGCTACCGTGGGACATATTCAAACGGAACACATCCGCGCCCGCCTCGTGAAGCGCCCGAATTGTTTCGTATGTTTCGGATGCTGGACCTAAAGTGGCCACGACTTTCACATTGCGCAGACGTCTCATGCTGGGGGATTCCTCGTTTTTAACTTATGTTACCGCTATCATTTGGGGGCTTATCACCCAATTCCCTTTCGGAAGCAACTCACCTAAAACCTATGATGAAATTAGGTGAAACTTCTATGACTAATTCAATGTAAGGGCCCCATGGGCTATTCATTTAGACATAAGATCACCCAACACCTGAACAGAATCGCAAAAGGATCAAATCATATGGACGCTCAAACACAGCTCGAAATCGAAGCCGCCGCTTTCCGCCGGATGCGCCAACACCTGATGCAAGACCGCACCGATGTGCAAAACATCGACATGATGAACTTGTCAGGCTTTTGCCGCAACTGCCTGTCACGTTGGTATCAAGAGGCCGCAAACGAACGCGGCATCGAGATGTCAAAGGACGAAGGCCGCGAGGCGTTCTACGGCATGACCATGGGTGAGTGGAAAGCCAACTATCAGACTGAGGCGACAGGTGAGCAGCAAGCGAAATTCACCGAGACCCACAAAGACTAAAAGCAAAAGGGGCCGTGCATTGCAGCACCGCCCCCTTCAAATACCGTAGGGCGGGGTTCACCCCGCCGCCACGATCAGATCGCTTTTTTCATGCTCTCATCAAGATAGATTTCGCGCAGGCGCTTAGACACATTGCCCGGCGTTCCATCACCAATCATTGCGCCGTCAATCTCGACCACACCGTTCACGAACATGGTTGCTGAGGTAATAAATGCTTCATCCGCACCCTGCGCTTCTTCGATGGTAAAGTTGCGCTCTTCCACTTCCATCTGCGCCTCTTTGGCAAAACGCAAAACAGCAGCGCGGGTGATCCCGTGCAAGATGTCGTTCGACAATGCGCGCGTAATGATCCGATTACCTTTAACGATATAGGCGTTGTTGGATGTGCCTTCAGTCACCTGACCATCCTCAACCAACCATGCGTCGTCACAACCCGCCGCCTTTGCCATCATCTTACCCATCGACGGGTAAAGCAGCTGAACGGTCTTGATGTCACGACGGCCCCAACGCTCGTCCGCGATTGAAATCACTTTGATACCATTCTTGGACGCCGCACTCTCGGTCACGCCCGGCTTGGATTGGGTGAACAACACAACGGTGCATGGGGTCGTCTCTGGATCAGGAAATACAAAATCACGATCCGCAGGCGCGCCGCGGGTGATTTGCAGATACACGCCACCTTCAACAACATCGTTCAATGACACCAACTCACGGTGCACCGCCAACAGGTCTTCTTTGGAAATCGGGTTCTTCATACCCAACTCAGTCAAAGAACGTTCCAAACGCACCGCATGGCCATCAAAGTCCACCAGTTTGCCGTCCAGAACAGAGGTCACTTCGTAAACGCCATCGGCCATAAGGAACCCACGGTCAAAGATCGACACCTTGGCTTCGTTTTCCGGTAGGTATTCGCCGTTCAAATATACAGTCCGCATCTGTCTCATCCCCACAGTGTTGCTGATGGCGGGTGCACACCAGCGTTGTCAAAAATCAAAGGTTCATCGCGGTCTTCGGCCAACAAGAGCGGGCCGTCAAGATCAACAACGGACGCACCTTGGGCAACAAGGGTCGCCGGGGCCATCGCAAGTGAGCTGCCAACCATGCAGCCGACCATGACTTCATAGCCCTGCGCAATCGCGGCGTCGCGTAACGCAAGCGCCTCAGTTAACCCGCCAGTTTTATCCAGCTTAATGTTCACGACATCATATTTGCCCTTCAAATCCGCAAGGCTTGAACGGTCATGGCATGACTCGTCCGCACAAACAGGCACAGGACGCTGCATCCCCAAAAGGGCATGATCTTCACCTGCAGGCAACGGTTGCTCCACTAACTCAACGCCCAAGCGCACCAAATGCGGCGCGAGGTCAGCATAAACCTCAGCAGACCATCCCTCATTCGCATCTACAATAATTGTAGACTTAGGGGCCCCCGCACGCACGGCTTCAAGGCGGGGCATGTCATCAGGCGTACCCAACTTAATCTTCAACAACGGGCGAAACGCATGAAGGGCTGCCTGCGCTTTCATCGCCTCTGGGGTGTCCAAAGACAACGTATAGGCCGTGATCTCAGGACCCGGGGCCTCAAGGCCCGCCAACTCCCAAACAGGTTTCCCTGCACGCTTGGCTTCCAAATCCCACAACGCACAATCCACAGCGTTGCGCGCAGCGCCTGCAGGCAAAAGATCATACAAATCGAACCGCGAAAATGCATCAGGCAAACCCATGATTTCATCGGTCACAGACTGAAGGCTCTCACCGTATCGGGCATAGGGCACACATTCACCCCAGCCAATATGCTGTCCATCATTTAACTTAACGGTCAAAACTTGCGCTTCGGTACGCGATCCACGCGCAATGGTAAAAACCTGCGCCAATTTAAACACGTCTCGCGTCACATCAATCTGCATGAGCCCACCCGTTCATCTTACAAAATAAACTCCCCCCGGAGGGTCCGGAAGGAGCAAAAGTATCTTAGCTTAAAGTGCAGCCAAAGCATCCGCCAAACGCTCAGCGCCAAAACGATATGGATCAACCGCAGGCAGACCCATCTCGGCTTCAGCCGCCGCCAAATAAGCAAGCGCCTCATCCTCAGACATATGCTGCGTATTAACCGCGATACCTACAACCTGACACTCAGGATTGCCTACACGCGCCAAAGGCAACGCAAGGTCGGCAACCTGCTGCATTGTTGGTGGGGTGTAATCTGGCAAACCGCGCATGTGCTCGCGCGTTGGTTCGTGGCACAGGATCAACGCATCAGGCTGCCCACCATGGATCAACGCCATCGTCACACCAGAATAAGACACGTGGAACAAAGACCCTTGGCCCTCAATGACGTCCCAGTGATCATCATCATTTGGTGGGGTCAAATACTCAACAGAACCCGCCATAAAATCCGCAACAACTGCATCGAGCGGCACACCGTCGCCGGTGATCAAAATACCCGTCTGACCCGTTGCACGGAATGTAGACTTCATGCCCTTGGCCTGCATCGCTTTGTCCAATGCCAAAGCGGTGTACATCTTACCAACAGAACAATCTGTGCCCACAGCCAAGACGCGCTTACCAGAGCGCTTCTTGCCGGATGCGATTGGGTAATCAACCGATGCAATACGCACGTCGTGCAATTCGCGGCCATTCGCTTCAGCGGCGGCAACCAGATCAGCTTCATCAGTCAGAAGGTTGTGCAGGCCAGACGCAAGGTCGTAGCCCATGTTCAATGCTTCAATCAGGATTTCTTTCCACGCAGCAGAGATAATGCCGCCACGGTTTGCAACGCCAATAACAAGCGTCTTTGCGCCAGCAGCTTGCGCCTCGGCCAAAGTCATGTCGCTCAAACCAACGTCAGCGCCACAGCCCTCCATACGGAATTGTGCGACAGCATTGTCAGGGCGCCAGTCTTTAATGCCTTGCGCAACTTTTGCAGCCAATTGGTCAGGCGCGTCGCCCAAGAACAGAAGATAAGGTGTTTTGATCATTGCAGATGCTCCCAAGAATACGTTTCCATAGCAATTTCAGCGAAATCTATCGGAATTCCATTCCTTTCAGCCCTTCATTCGCACTTAATGTCGAATAATCGAGCGTATTTTGGTGAAAATGCCAAAGATTCCACTGCCGAAGTTAATCCACGGCGACTCATTCCACCTCCCGCCCAACTTTGAGCAGGCGAAAATTCCACCTTGCGACCCGCAAGGTAATTTAATAACTAACAATCATCCATATTCGTAACATTGTTGCAAAACCCTCTCCGAAAGGTGCCCGTCATGAGCTTCCGCATTCAACCCACAGCTCCCGCACGCCCAAACCGTTGCCAGTTGTTTGGCCCTGGCTCAAACACCAAACTGTTCGCGAAAATGGCAGCCTCTGCTGCGGATGTGATCAATCTTGACCTCGAGGACTCAGTTGCCCCCTCAGACAAAGACATCGCCCGTCAGAATGTCATTGAGGCGATAAACACAATCGATTGGGGCACCAAAACACTGTCCGTACGTATCAACAGCCTCGACACCCCCTATTGGTATCGCGATGTGGTTGACTTGCTGGAACAAGCGGGCGAGCGCCTTGATCAAATCATGATCCCCAAGGTCGGATGCGCTGCAGATGTGTATGCAGTCGATGCATTGGTCACAGCTATTGAGGCCGCGAAGGGGCGCACCAAACGCATTGCCTTTGAAGTGATCATCGAATCCGCCGCGGGCCTGACCCACGTCGAAGAAATCGCAGCCTCTTCACCACGCCTGCAAGCGATGAGCCTTGGAGCCGCAGACTTTGCCGCCTCCATGGGCATGCAAACAACGGGCATCGGAGGCACCCAAGACAACTATTACATGCTGCAAGGCGAACAAAAACATTGGTCAGACCCGTGGCACTGGGCCCAAGCCGCCATTGTTGCTGCCTGCCGCACCCACGGTATCTTGCCCGTCGACGGCCCCTTTGGCGACTTCTCTGATGACGAAGGGTTCCGCGCCCAAGCACGTCGTTCCGCTACATTAGGCATGGTTGGAAAATGGGCGATCCACCCAAAACAAATCGGCCTTGCGAACGAAGTCTTCACCCCCTCCGCCGAAGCCGTTGCAGAGGCACGCGAAATTTTGGCCGCAATGCAAACAGCAACCGAAAACGGCGAAGGCGCAACTGTTTACAAGGGCCGCCTTGTGGACATTGCGTCCATCAAACAGGCTGAAGTGATCGTGCGCCAATCGGAAATGATCAACGGCTAACGCCGACGTGATTGTTCAAAACAGATAACATCTGACAGACTGGGGGCTTCACATATTGTTGAGGCCCTCATGCGTTTTCTTATTCCCCTGCTTGCCACTGTCCTCGTCAGCTTCGCTGCCCACGCGGGCGAAAACCTAGCGCCGCGCGAAGGATGGGCTGTCATCAACACCGACAAGGATTTTCAAACGCTGGTCAAAGACACCCGCACCGCCGTCAAAGCGCAGGGTTTGATCGTTGTAACCCAAGCAGGTCCAACCGTAGCCGCGCAAAAACGCGGGATCACCATTCCGGGCAACCGCGTGATTGGCGTGTTCAACAATGACTTCGCGGTCAGGGTTCTTGAAACCTCCACTGCCGCAATGATCGAAGCCCCCATTCGCCTCTACGTCACAGAAAACTCGGACGGCACTGCAACCCTTTCTTACAAAATCCCCACAACAGTCTTCGCCCCCTATATCGCTGAGGGCGGCGCACCTCTGATTTCAATCGCAGCTGAACTTGATCAAATTTTTCAACACATCTCAAAAGCTGCAGGCTCCTAAAACACAAAGCAGCTTGTAGGCCCGTGAAATTCAGGCGATCCATTTGCCTATGACAATCGAACTCCTCACCGCACTCGCCAGCTTTTGCTTGGTCAGCTCCATCACACCGGGGCCAAATAACCTGATGCTGATGGCCTCGGGTGCCAACTTTGGGTTCTTGCGAACCACACCACATATGTTCGGAGTGGGCATTGGGTTTATGCTGATGGTGTTCCTTGTGGGAATCGGGTTGGCACAATTGTTCGACACTTATCCAATCGCACACACCATCCTAAAGGCCGTCAGCGTTGGTTACCTTTTATACCTCGCATGGAAAATCGCCAACGCGGCACCGATCAACGCAACCGACAGTCATGGCACTCCGATGACGTTCCTACAGGCGGCAGCCTTTCAATGGGTGAACCCTAAGGCATGGACTATGGCTGTCACAGCCGTCACCGTTTATGCGCCCGACACAAACTTAGCATCCATCCTGATCGTCTCTGCCATGTTTGGATTGGTCAATTTACCTTCCATCAGCCTATGGGTGGTGTTGGGCCAACAAATGGCGCGTATTTTGACAAACCCCACTCGTTTGCGCCTATTCAACTGGGCGATGGCGGCGCTATTGGTCAGCTCACTTTATCCCGTCCTATGGCCCTGAACGCGCAATGTTATTGACGTAGCGTTGCAAACATTCCAAGTACCCGCCATATATCAAGTAACACATCACAGAATTAAGACTGCGGAGCAGGCATGACACAATACATGGAATTCGAAAAACCTTTGGCTGAACTTGAGGGTAAGGCTGAAGAATTACGCGCAATGGCGCGTGAAAGCGAAGACCAGGATATGGACATCAGCGCAGAGGCTGCGGCCTTGGATGCAAAAGCTGCTGTTATGTTGAAAGACTTGTACAAAAGCCTGACACCATGGCGCAAATGCCAAGTGGCGCGCCACCCAGAGCGCCCACATTGCCAAGACTACGTCAAAGCAATGTTCACAGATTTCACGCCACTTGCAGGTGATCGCAACTTTGCAGATGACCACGCAGTCATCGGCGGCCTTGCCCGTTTCAACGATCAACCAGTGATGGTTATCGGTCACGAAAAAGGCAACGACACCAAATCACGGATCAAACGCAATTTTGGCATGGCCCGTCCTGAAGGGTACCGCAAAGCGGCGCGACTGTTGGACCTTGCGGATCGTTTCAAATTGCCTGTCATCACATTGGTCGACACGGCTGGTGCCTATCCGGGCAAAGGCGCAGAAGAACGTGGCCAATCCGAAGCCATCGCCCGCGCAACTGAAAAATGCCTGCAAATCGGCGTCCCTTTGATCAGCGTGATCATCGGTGAAGGCGGTTCCGGCGGAGCGGTCGCATTTGCAACAGCCAACCGCGTTGCGATGCTTGAACACTCTATCTACTCTGTCATCAGCCCAGAAGGCTGTGCCTCGATTTTGTGGAAAGACGCCGAGAAAATGCGCGAAGCTGCAGAAGCGCTGCGCCTCACGGCTCAGGACCTCAAGCAATTGGGCGTGACAGATCGCATCATTCCAGAACCATTGGGCGGCGCGCATCGCGATTGGTCCGCCACGATCGAAGCAGTGAGCGCTGAAATCTCAAGCATGCTTAAAGAACTAAGCGGTAAAGACGCCAAAGCGTTGATAAAAGATCGCCGTCAAAAGTTCCTTGATCTAGGTTCAAAAGGGCTGGCTGCCTAAGCCACCCTACCCCTATCCATCAATGCCAATCCGAAAACGTGGCGCATTGGGCAACCGTTCAAAACCCGCTGCCAGATAAACTTCTCCTGCAGCAGTGTTGTCGGGATGGGTGCCCACTGTCATGTATTTGCACGACAACTGCTTGGACAACTCAAGCGATGCATTGATCAAGGCACGGCCAACACCGACACCGCGATGCTCTTTCAGTACGAACAAATGATGCATATCCATGCCGCGCACCCCAAATTGCAACTGGCCAACTGGCATGAGTGAGGCGTAGGCGACGACCTTTTCGTCGATGGTCGCAACCAGCAAGTGATGCCAGTCATGCGCCTCTACCTCTAATTGCTCTAAGGTAACGGTGCTGCCATCGCCATGATGTTCGGCAAGGCCGTGGATCATCTCCAAAACAAATGGTAAATCCGATTTAAGGGCAACTCGGGTTAATACTTCAGTAGATGCCACTCTGCATGCTCCAGTACGGGTACAAGACAATCCGATTTCGTTGATTATACAACCATCGATTGATCTTATTAGCCACATTTCTAGCGTAACGCACAAGTGGAACAACCCCAAGATAGCCGAAAAGTATCTAAAGAGAGAGTGGCTTTGAGATCAGCGCTTACAAACCGCGCAATTCTTCCAAGGAATAGCTAACCTCAATGCGCCCATCTAACCCGGCCTCAAAATTCGGATCTTGGGCCATGCAGCCTACGCCACAAATCTGGCTGACCTCCAGCTCCGCCCCATCCACATACCAAAACCGCCCGCCGGGGGTTGAGATATAGCCGTCAACGCCTTCGGCCTCATCCGCCTCAACATCACCAACCGAAGGGAACTCCGCTGGTGTGTCATACTCAAAAGCGCCGTGCGTATGATAAGAGGCAACAACCAAATACTCCTCAGGTGCCTCCGTACCGCGGCAGCTGCTAACCTTACCCTTGCTGGCAGGTGTCGCGGCCAACGTGCCGTCAGGCGCGCGCAAAATATAGCCGCAGTATTCACGGTTGTTGGCAAAGGACACAGTCTGCAAACGATTCAAGGTCGCTTTTGCAAACTCCACCTCCGACATACCAGCAGGGGCCTTAATCACCTCGATGTCCCGTGGGGCTTCGGCCTGACAAGCCGACACCATCAAAGCTGCCGCAATACTTAAAACAAATTTCATACCCAATTCCCTTTGCAAATATCGTTTAGGTCGCCAGCATCCGCAGGCCCATTGTTACATCAGACCGCACAGCAAGGCGTAGCCCCGGTTCATCCCCTGCACGCAACGCGGCGATTATCAGGCGATGATACTGCGGCGGCTCGGTGCGACGCAGTCGCCCATAAAGCGCCCGCATAGTTGGCCCCATCTGCAACCAAACCGTTTCGGTCATGGCCAGCATCGCAGGGGCCTGCGCACGCAAATATAGCGTGCGGTGAAATTCTAGATTGGTGCGGATGTAACTCACCGCATCGCGGTGGGCCACGGCCTCGGCCACCGTGCCGTTGATGGCCTGCAAACGTTCGATCAGTGCCATATGGGCACGGGGCAATGCACGGCTTGCCAACTCAACCTCGATCAAGGCCCGCAGTGCGGCCAGCTCTTCAATCCGCTCGTTCGTCAATTCAGGGGTCGTAATGCGGCCTGACGATGACATCGTCAAAGCACCCTCAGCCACCAATCGGCGCACCGCCTCGCGGGCGGGGGTCATCGAAACGCCAAATTCCTCGCCAAGGCCGCGCAAGGTCATCGACACGCCGGGCAAGATCTCTCCAAACATAATGCGCGACCGCAATGTACGATAAACCCGATCATGCACGGCCCCCGGTTGAGAGGGCAGCACTGCAACAGCAGGCTCAGAAGGTTTGATCGGCATTACCATATGCTTTTTGTGATCACATATCGATCAGGGGTCAATCACCAAATTTGAAACGGTGCAACATGTTGCCCTCGTTTTTGAGCCAACGGCGCGCGGGCCTGTAATCACCAAAGATGCGCTCAACCCCGGCCCAATAGGCCGGGGAGTGGTTCATCTCAGCCAAATGGGCAACCTCATGGGCGGCGACATAATCCAACACCGCATCAGGGGCCATAATCAGACGCCACGAATACATCAAAGTGCCATTGCTAGAACACGATCCCCACCGCGAGCGGGTGTCACGAATGCTGATGCGGTCATAGGACTTGCCCAAACGGGTTGCATATTCGTCAGAGGCACCAACAAGGCGCACGCGCGCCATCTGTTTGAAATGGCCCTTAAGGCGCGCACCAATGCGCTCCACCGGACCTGGCACCATAATCATACCGTCTTCCATCACGACGCGGCGGCCCTGCCCTTGCACAACACGGTGGGTGACGCCTTGCACAGGAATTTCGCTCCCCAAAGCAACCGGCACATCGTCTTCGCGCCGCTCAAGGTGGCTGCGGATCCATGATTCTTTTTGGCGGGCAAAAGACAACGCCTCGGACTCAGGCACCCCATTGGGCAGGGTCAACGTCACACGGCCGTCCAATTGCGAAATACGCAATGAAATACGGCGTGCGCGCCCCGATCGGCGCAACAAAATAGGCACTTCGGGTGTGCCCTGAAGAACGTGATCCACCAATCGTTTGGTCCTTTATTGGCATTAGCCTTTGACAGTGCCGCAACCATATGGCACTTGCGCGGAATCGTCGACACGCACACACTGATTCAAAGGGGATTTTCATGCCCAAAGAAGAATGGGGCACGAAGCGCCTTTGCCCAACATCTGGCAAGCGCTTTTATGACCTAAACAAGAACCCAATCGTTAGCCCATACACGGGCGAAGTTGTTGAAATTGACAGCTCAAAAACACGTATGATCGCAGCAGACGCCGAAGATGCCGTCACAGCCAAGGCTAAAGAAGCCGAGACTGATGAGGATGTCGTTCTGGAAGATGATGACGATATTGATGTGGATTTGGGTGATGACGTCCTCGAAGATGACGAGGAAGATACGGTTTCACTAGACGAAATCGCTGACGTCTCAACTGAAGACAACGAGTGATTTAAAAATCGATGTGCGGGGCTGGATTTTTTACTTGATCCCGCCCCGCGCAGCGCCTAACTAACGGCGCAAGACTGGTCATGTGATCTGCATGGCCTCCCTACCCTTGAATGGGGCATTAGCTCAGCTGGGAGAGCGCCTGCATGGCATGCAGGAGGTCAGCGGTTCGATCCCGCTATGCTCCACCAAGCGTTCTTAAGCGCAAACACTTCCAAACGTTTCTCAGCAAGCCCTTTTTAGATGCGGCTAAATTAATCCATACGTTTAATGAATCTCTCTCCACCAATGAGGGATTGATCGCCTCCTAAATTGCGACCACACATAGGGAAATTCGCTCAAACGAAAGCCCGCATCATGTCAAAACAAACCGTCCTCATCACATCCGCCACAGGCCGCATTGGCAAAGAGCTGGTCGCGCGTCTTGCCACCAATGACGCCTTCACAGTGCGCGCCTGTTACTTCAGTGGTGACAAAACCGCAGGGCTTTTGAAACTTGGAGCGGACGAAGTGGTTAAGTTTGACCTATCTGATCCGGCAACATGGCAGGCCGCATTGGACGGCGTTAGCGCCGTTTACTCCGCATCCCTTGACCCCATGCTGGAAGGACACCTTGCCTTCAGCAAAGAGCTGGGCAAACGGGCCGCACAGATCAAACACGTGGTGCGCGTCAGCTGCATGGGGGCAGACACCAACACTGCCAGCTATAATGCCGATCAGCACGCCTCGCGCGAAGGCGCAGGTATTCCTTTGATGCTGCAGCATTATTGGTGGGGCGAGAAGGCGTTAATTGACGCTGGACTGAACGTGACCGCGCTGCGCAACAACTTTTTCATGAACCACCTTCTGAAGACGGATTGTGAAAACATCGATGCAGAGGGTTGGTTTTCAAATCCTCTTGGCGACATGCGCAACTCCTTCGTGGCAACGCGCGACATTGCACAAGCCGCCGCAGTTGTCCTGACTGAGGGGCCAGACCGTCACGCCAACAAGTTCTACGACATCACAGGCCCCGCCCCGCAATCAATGGCAGAAATCGCCAGCGATCTTGGCCGCGCAATGGGCAAGGATATCGAGTACCGCGCACAATCCATGATCGACTTTGAGACCGACTTTGGGGCGACCCGCGCAGAGTTCTTTGAGTACCTTACCAACGGCTTTTACACCCGTTGCAGCCCAGACTTTTACAACCTGACAGGTTCCAAACCAACGTCCTACTATGACTACCTTACGACCAAAGGGGTTAGCGGGGAAACGGGACTAGAGGAACTGTGGCAAGGCAACCTTTGGAAAAAAGGCGAAGACGCTATGAAGGACGCAGCCAAAACTTAAGGCAATCGACCTCGCGCCGCCCTTAGCGCTAAGCGGCGCGACATGACTGCAGCCAACAACTTTCCCTATGCGCTACATTTGCGTAGGCTCAGCGCACACAACCCGTCAGGATCACCATGAGCACCTTTGTCTTCCTTACCGTCATAGGTGCCGCGCTTTTGCACGCCTCATGGAATGCACTGATCAAAGGGGGGGCCGACAAACGGGTAAGCATGGGGGCGATGGTGTTGGGGCATCTGCCTATTGCATTGATCGCGATGGTATTCGTACCACTCCCACACCTTGAAAGCTGGCCCTACATCATCGCAGGCATCGTCTTGCACATGGGATATCAGCTGTTCCTGCTACAATCCTATAAGATCGGGGATCTCACCCAAGTCTACCCCATCGCGCGGGGCTCTGCGCCTTTGCTCGTCACGCTATTCTCAGTCTTCGTACTCGGTGTCGCACTCACATCGCTGCAACTGACCGCAGTACTGTTCATCGGACTTGGAATTGTCAGCCTAGGATTGGTACGGCGCGCCGACGGCGTTCAAAATACCAAGGCCGCAATGCTGGCACTTGGAACTGGCTGCTTCATCGCAGCCTACTCTGTCGTCGACGGACTGGGCGCGCGGCTCGCAGGCAACTCTCTCAGCTATTACAGCTACCTGACAATCGGGAATTGTAGCCTGATGGCAGTGTACCTTTATGCAACAGGCCCAAACACATTGCGAGACATCGCCACCAAAGGGCGCACCGCATTCTTTATTGGCGGCAGCGCATCGTTCCTAGCATATGCGCTTGTTACGTGGGCCTTCACCCAAGCGCCCATCGCCTTGGTCACAGCACTGCGTGAAGTCAGTATCGTTTTCGCACTTTTGATCGGCGTTGTGTTCCTTAAAGAGCGGCTAAACGTCATCAAGGTAATTTCTACCATGTTCACATTATTAGGTGTCGCGTTTTTACGGATTGGGAAAAGCTAAGGGGCGCTGCCCCCGCGCTGCGCGCTCCCCCGGGATATTTAGAAACAAAAGAAGCAATCCGTGCTGTGTTTCTTCTGTTTGCTAAATATCCCGGAGCGCGAGGCAGCGCCTCGCATAAAAAAACCGCGCCTCGAAGGGCGCGGTTTCTAATGTCAGTCAAAGGTTAGTTAATTAGCTTTTGCCCTTCCATGGGACCAAGATTTTCTCAGCCCAACGCATCAGCATATCAATTCCAAAACCAATCACACCGATCAAGATAATACCCATTAAAACGATGTCGGTTTGTTGGAATTTGGACGCAACCATAATCATCATGCCAGCACCCTGAGATGCCGCAACCAATTCAGCCGCAACAACGGTCCCCCAGCACACACCCATCGCAACACGTGCACCGGTAAATATCTCGGGCAGTGAATTAGGGATGATGACGTGACGCATGATCTGTGGCTTGCTGGCACCCAAAGAATAGGCCGCGTGCACCTTAGCGATGTTAACACCAGACACACCCGAACGGGCCGCAATGGCCATAATCCACAAGGCCGCAAGAAACAGCAAGATGATCTTACCCGTTTCACCGATGCCCGCCCAAATGATCACCAATGGGATCAAGGCAAGCGGCGGTACAGGGCGCATGAATTCAACGATTGGATCAAACCAACCACGGAACCAATTGCTCAGACCCATCGCATAGCCCAGCGGAATGCCAACGATCGCACCCAATACGAAACCAACCACAACGCGGAACAAGGAAAATCCCAAGTGCTCCCAAAGGGAGAAGTTGCGATACCCTTCGCTGGCGATCTCAAGTGTACGGGCCCAAACCTTTTCAGGAGATGGCAAATACAATGGTGCCATTTGCAAACCGGTTTCCGCCTTGAAATTCGGTGTGCCTTTGTCCGTGATTGTTACAGATCCACCCTCAACAACGACAGTTGATCGCGCTTCAACAGGTGTACCGTTGATCGCAACAACCTTGGCACCGTCGGCTTTCTTAGCTTCATCATTGCCCTGAACGACAATGACCTTTGTGCCCCACTTGTTCACAATCGCAGTGTCATTCTTCGCAAAGCCGTCACCGGCCTCTACCTCCGGCTTAACCGCGTCTTCGCCTTGCGGGCGCACCAAGACGGTAACAGTCGCATCGTCTTGTTCGCCAGCTGCATTTTCGACGGTGTAGTTAAAGGTTGTGGTACCTTCAAACGGGCCAGGCATGTGCAAAAAGCTTGGGATCAATGCAGACCCCGTAAAGGTCGCCCACATGAAGAACACAGACAAAACCGAAATGATTGACGCGGCGCGGTTCGGACGCACAGCACTTTCATCCCCGAAGGTGACTGTCTTTAAAGATGTATAGTCTTTGGTTCCACGGCCTTCAGTGACCATGCGAACGATGAAAAATGCTGCAACAAAAATGCCAGCGTAAAGGATAAGAGGGATCATGCGCCTTCCTCCGTCCGGCCCATGATTTCTTCTTCCATGTCCCAGATCATTTCGAGGATTTCTTCACGCTTCACAGCAAAATCCGGATGTTTCTTAACTTCACGAAGATCGGCATCAACGCCCATCTCAGCAAACGGCAAATTGTATTCTTTGTGAATACGACCAGGGCGCGGGGCCATCACGATCAGGCGTTCGCCCAACAGCAATGCTTCCTCAACCGAGTGGGTAATCAAGATGATCGTCTTGCCGGTTTCTTTCCACAACTTCAGAACCAAGCCCTGCATCTTTTCGCGCGTCAAAGCGTCCAAAGCGCCAAGCGGCTCATCCATCAAAATAACGTCGGGGTCATTGGCGAGGCAGCGGGCCAAAGCCACACGTTGCTGCATACCACCAGACAGTTCGTAAACCGCCTTTTCCTTGAAGTCCTGCAAGCCAACAACGTCCAACAGGTGATCAACGATATCTGCTTTGTCCTTCTTTGGCATGCCCTTCATTGAGGGACCAAAACCTACGTTCTCACGTACACTCATCCACTCAAACAATGCGCCTTGCTGGAACACCATACCGCGATCCGCATCCGGCCCACTGATACGTTTTCCATTTAATTCCATCACGCCTTCAGTAGGGGCCAAAAAGCCCGCAACGATATTCAGCAATGTTGTTTTACCACAGCCCGACGGGCCAAGTACGCTCATCAACTCACCTGCTTTGAGGTTGAGCGAGACGTCTTTCAACGCTTGAACAGATCCGCCGTTTGGCAAATCGAACCGCATCGAGAGTTTGTCAATTGATAGTCCAGACATGTTCCCACCTGTCATTAGGGTCGCCGCTTAGATTTCAGCGCCTGCCCTGTATCGCGGAATAAACCCGCTTCATGTCGAAAAAAATGCCCGCGCGAAATGATCCGCGCGGGCAAGGTTTAAGCCCTAAAGCTTACATACCTTTAACAGCCATCAATGGTGCAGTGTTCACTGTACCTGCATAGCTGTCGAGTGCTGCATCGATGTTACCTGAGTCTAGGAACACTTTAGCTACGCCACCCATGAAGTCTTGTGCGCCGCCACCAAGCCAAGCAGCACCAAGCTGTTCGTCTACAGATGGGAATACAAAGCCAGCCAAAGTTTCAGCAGTTGCTGTTTCATCCATTCCCGCGTCTTTCGCGATTACTGGAAGCATTTTCGCTTGGTTTGCTTCGTCAGCCCACATAGCGTTTGCGTCTGCAGTGACTTTTAGGAACTTAGCAAGCAAGTCGCCTTCTTCAGCAACGAATGCTGCAGGTGCTGTTGTCGCATCAAATACCAAGATGCCTAGCTCTGATTTCTCGTCACCAGTCAACAATACGTTGCCAGATTCTTTCATACGACGAAGCGCGCCGCCCCAACCACATGCCATGTCAACAGCGCCTTGAGATAGTGCAGCTGCACCTTCTGCTGGTGCCATGTCGACAACGTCCATGCCGCCTACATCAACACCGAAGTGAGACATTTGCTTTAGGAAGCCGTAGTGCGCTGCTGTGCCCAAAGGAACCGCAACTTTTTTACCAGCCAATTCGCCAGCAGACATTTTGTCGATCTCTAGACCTGAAGCAACAACACAGTTGTCGTTGTCAGAGTAAGAAACAGCAACGTCAACAATTTGCAAATCTTGGCCACCAGAAACCGCGCCTACGAAAGGTGGAACGCCTTGGGATACAGAGATTTGAACGTCGCCAGACGCCATAGCTGCGGACATCGCAACACCTGAGTCAAAGCTAACCCAGTTGATTTTTGCGCCCATAGCTTCTTCGTACATGCCAGTCTCTTTGGCGAACTGGAATGGCATTGGCCACTCAAGAAAGTACGCTACTGTGATTTCAGAGTGGCCGTCTGCAGTCGCAGCTTGACCACCAGCGATCATAGCAACGCCAGCTACAGCACCCAGCAATTTGGATTTCAAAGTCATTTTATTCTCCCGTTGTGGCACCACATTGTGTGATGCTCGTTATTTAGCGCAGGTAATCATGCCACCATGCGCAGCCTCGTCCCAAACTTCAATATGGGATCAGGGCAACGTCGTGATCCCACTCGAAATTCGCTTAGGGATCAACGGTTTTTATTTCAATTTTGAAAATATAATTTGAACATTTGTGTGCGTCCTGCTGCAAAAAACGACACTCCCCCTTTGATAACTTGTGATAATTTGCGCTTTGTCGCTTTTGAACTATCAAACCTTGTTAGATTCTGGCCTCATATGGAAAATCCAACTGGCCCTACTGGTCGAGGCGGAATCGCTGTCATCTACCGAAAACGAGGCGCGACTCTGCCTTGATTTCATGAAATTCGCATAAAACAATGGAGCATCCGCTATGGACGGCACGTTTAACGAAAATGACCTAACCCGCGTCATCGAAGCGGATCGCACAAATGTTTGGCATCACCTCAGCCAGCATCAGCAATTTATCACCGGTGCTGACCCAAAGATCATCGTCGAAGGCAAAGGCATGCGTGTCTGGGACCAAAAAGGCATCGAACACCTTGATGCGGTTGCTGGTGGCGTTTGGACAGTAAACGTAGGCTACGGCCGCGAAACAATGGGCGATGCAGTGCGCGACGCCATTGTTAAGATGAAC
>JAGSGK010000278.1 GCA_023955215.1 Paracoccaceae bacterium | reverse complement strand
GCCAGTTGATAGGCTGCCTCCTTGGAAGCACCCTCGTGGATCATCGGCACTTCCATCAATTGTAGGCCGATTTTCATGGCAGGATTGAGGGAGGCCATGGGCTCTTGATAGATCATCGCGATTTCAGAACCGCGCAAGGCGCGCAATTCATCAGCCGAATAGGTTGCAAGGTCGCGACCTTTGAATTTGATCGTGCCCCCAACAATTGATCCGTTTACGCCCAAATCCTGCATAACGCCAAGCGCCACTGTGGATTTACCGCAACCAGATTCACCCACCAAGCCGACGGCTTCGCCTGGCATAACGGTTGTGGTGAAATCCATCACGGCAGGGATTTCGCCCGCGCGGGTGAAGAAAGAAATCGAGAGGTTTTCGATTTCAAGGATTGGTCCATCGTAGTCCAATTTTGTCATCATATCTCTCCTTAGTCTTTCAGGGATTCTTCGCGCAGGCCATCGGCCAGCAGGTTCAAGCCAAGCACCAGTGACAACAGCGAGAACGCCGGTGTCAGGGCAGGGTGGAGGTAGACGGACAGCAGCTTACGCCCTGTGTTAATCGTCGTGCCCCAATCCGGGCTTTCAGGTGGGAGGCCAAGGCCGAAGAAACCCAAAGTACCAAGAAGGATCGTGGCGTAACCAATGCGTAGACAGAAATCCACGATCAGCGGGCCACGCACGTTTGGCAAGATTTCCCAAAGCATGATGTACCAAGCGCTTTCGCCGCGTGTTTGCGCCGCAGACACATAGTCGCGTGATTTCACGTCCATCGTTAGGCCGCGCATAATACGGAAAATGGTGGGGGAGTTCACAAACACCACAGAGACAAACACCACAAGCACGCCGCCCGGTATGTTGAACAGATCGAGTGAGGCTGGCCAAAAATCAACGAATGTGCCGCGTCCTTGCTCTGAGATCAGAGAGAAGTAGAGCAGGCCACCCACACCCAGAACACCAACGATAAGCGGTGTGCGGATGTGTGGCAAAACGTGATAGCGCGAGTTCAGCAGCACGGTGAGGAACACCAGTGGGAAGATGAAGAACACGGCTGCCATATACGCGGGAATACCCGTTGCGACAATTTCCGGTGTAACCAGCAGGTAGAACAGCAAGATCACAGGGAAGGCGAGGATGAGGTTGGCCAAGAAGGACAAGATCGTATCCAAGCGACCACCGAAGTATCCCGCTGGCAGGCCGAGCGTGATACCGACCACATAGCCAAACAACGTGGCAAGCGGGGCGATGGCAAGAACAACGGCCGAGCCATAAACCGCCTGAGAGAACACATCGCGTGCCAGTGTGTCTCCACCAAGCAGGTAATAGGCGTATTGGCCTTCCTCGGGTGCGCGCAGTGCAGTGCCCGGTACTTTGTTTTTCATACCAGAGACTTGGACCAGCGGGTCATGTGTCGCGATCAGATCGAACACACCTGCATAAAGTGCGGTGAACACCCAAAAGGTGACCAGCGCAAAGCCGATCATGCCCACGGTGGAATCAAAGATACGACCATAGAGGCCAAGGTTACGTTTGAAGGTGATGGACAGACCAAAGGTCAGCGCCATCGTGATCCAAACAGGAAGGAATTGGGTGAAGATGCGACCCAAAATTTCAAGAGTTGTTAGCGGTTCCATGTCTGATCCCCCTTAAGAAATACGGATGCGAGGGTTCAAGTAGACATAGCCGATATCAGATATCAGTTGGGTCAACAGAACGATCACAACGGAAATGACAGAGACACCTAAAAGCACATCAATGTCGTTGTTACTTGCGGATTGAACAAGGAGCCAGCCAAAGCCTTTGTAGTTAAACAAAGTCTCGGTTATGACCACGCCCGTCAGCAAGTAGGGGATTTGCAGAATGATAACCGTGAAAGGGGCAATCAGCGCATTTCGCAATGCGTGTTTCATCACGATGTTTTTGAATGACACCCCCTTTAGGCGCGCCGTTCGAATGTATTGCGCCGTCATCACCTCGGTCATAGAGGCCCGTGTCATGCGGGCGATATAGCCGATGGAAAACAGTGCGATTGTTAGGACAGGAAGGAGGAAGTTTTCAAGACTTGCATCATTCATTGCCGAGGTCGCGGATCCTTTGAGCCATTTGAGGTTCACAGCCGAGGAGGCGAAAATTGCGATTAGGACAACACCAGAAACGTATTCAGGCGTTGCCGAGGTGACAATCGAGAAGGTGGATAAGGTACGATCGGTTTTCGATCCCTCGCGCATCCCTGCAAGCACGCCGATCAACAGCGCGGTTGGAATAGTAAGGATCAAAGCCCACATCATGAGGAACCCCGTCAGAGTGAGGCCGCGCCACATAATAACGCCTGCATCCTCTTTTGCGCGGGTTGAAAAGCCCCATTTCCCTTGCAAAACGCCACAAAACTTAGGCGCATCTGCAACAGGTGTGCCACCTGTGGCGCACCGCGCGCGCGTCGTACCATCAGCGCCGTCAATGACATATCCAGGAACCACCCCGAGCCATTCGCCGTATTTTACCAACATTGGCCGTGTGTAACCGCGACTGGTAAGCCACGAGGAAACGTCTCTGTCCGACATGCGGAAGTTGCCCTGCGTCTTGGCCAGCTTTTCGAGGTTTGGATACAGGTTTGTCAGAAAGAAAACGACAAATGTGAGGCATAATGCTGTGAGCAGCATCACGCCGAGGCGGCGAAGAAGAAATAGTCCCATGGGGTTCCCGTTGTTTTGCGACAGACCTATTAGGCGATCTGTTCATTTTGCAGCGAGTTTGCCAGCAGCGGCAAATGCCTAGAGTTTAGACAAAAAGGGCCGCACCTGATGGTGCGGCCCTTTTTTTATTCGTTAATTAGGCTTTCCATGCCCATTTATAAACCTGTGGCAGATACGCGATGTGCATATCAATGCCAACCATGTCTGGTTTATGGTGGCGCGTCACTGTGCGCCAATATGGCTGAATGGTAACGCCTTCTTCGATCATGATGCCCTGAATTTTGGTCATCACTGCACGACGTTTGTCCGCATCAGCGATAGAGTTCGCTTCTGAGAGCAGGCTGTCAAATTCAGCGTTTGCAAAACCAGATTCGTTCCATGCTTCACCAGAGCGGTAAGCCAAAGCCAAAACCTGTGTGCCAAGTGGGCGGTGGTTCCAGTTTGTGGAGGAGAACGGGTATTTTACCCAGTCATTCCAGAAGGTTGAGCCAGGCAGAACGGTCCGCTTAACTTTCATGCCAGCGGCGCGCATTTGTGCAGCCACGGAGTCAGTTGTCGCTTTGCGCCAGTCATCATCGATGGAGTGCAGCTCGTGCTCGTAATCCAACATGCCCGCTTCTTCGGCCAATGCTTTTGCTTTAGCAGGGTCGTATGGCAGACGTGTTACGTTTGGATCATGCTCTGGGTGGACAGGGCCAACGTGGCAGTTGTCCGCAGGGATGCCCTGACCGTTCACACCAAGTTCAAGAACAACAGCGTTGTCTACAGCCATCGCGATGGCCTGACGCATGCGTTTGTCTTTGTAGGCTTCGTGTGTTTGGTTCGGGCGTACAACAACTGTCGCGCCAGAAACAACATCGGACTGTGTCAGGCCGAGACCTGTCATGATGTCGATGAACTCGCCAACAGACTCCCAGTTTGCATCGATTTCGTCAGCGTCGAATGCCGCAACAAATGCAGCTGCATCTGTGCCGTAGTCAACGAATTCGATCCGGTCAGCGTAACCGCCTTTGCCAGCAGCATAACCCCACCATTCAAAACCTTCGTTGCGTTTGATCGCAGCTTTCACGCCAACTTCCAAACCATCTGGAAGCATGTAGCCTGTACCAACGGCGGTACCGAGCATGTCTTCTGGGTTGTGAGAGGAGTGAACGATCGCGGCTGGGTAATC
>JAGSGK010000013.1 GCA_023955215.1 Paracoccaceae bacterium | reverse complement strand
CACAGATGCGGCCTCTCTGGAGCTTAAAGGCAACGGCAACCTTGGTGCCGAGAGCTATGATGCCGGCATTCTTGAATGGGATACAACCTACTACTGGCGGATTGATGAGGCCAATAACGCCAACGCCGACAGCCCTTGGACAGGTCCTCTCTGGAGCTTCACTACAGCCAACTTCCTTATCATTGACGATATGGAGAGCTACAATGACATTGATGAAGGTGAGCCCGGTAGCAACAGGATATATCTTGCCTGGATAGACGGATTCGACAACCCGGCAGCGAACGGTTCTGTTGTTGGTAACCTTAATGCTCCATTTGCCGAGCAGACTATCGTTAACAACGGTATTCAATCGATGCCGATGGCCTACGTCGCGTGCGCAAATATGCGGTTGTTGGCATTCTGACACTGGCCGCGGTTGTGACGCCTCCAGATGTCATCACCCAAGTTATCCTGTTCGTCGCTGTTTATGGCCTGTACGAAATATCCATCCTTTTGGTGGCTCGTGTTGATCGTGATCGTGAAGCCAAGCTACGTGAAGATGGTTTCTATGAAGACGATGATGAAGAGCCTTTGGATGATGAAGATGACGAGGGTGACCTCAAGTGATTGACGATCCGATGGATCGTGTTGCGCAAGCATTAGAACGTCTGGCACCGGCCCCGCTGCCTGCGCCAGACTTTTCCTCAGCCACTGCGTTCGTATGGCATACGCAACCTGATTGGTTAGAGGCTGTCCCGAAAGTTGCACGTGTTGCCCTGAACCTATTGGTTGGTGTTGATCGCTCACGCGACACTTTACTGGCCAATACTCGTCAGTTTGCAAAAGGCTTGCCCGCGAATAATGCGCTTTTGTGGGGCGCACGTGGCATGGGAAAATCCAGTCTTGTCAAAGCCATTCATGCTGATGTTCAGGCAGATCACTCTCACTTAAAGATCGTTGAACTGCAGCGGGAAGATTTGCCATCGGTCGCTCGTCTACTGAACCTTCTCCGCGGATCAAGCGATCGCTTCATCCTATTTTGTGACGACCTTAGCTTTGGCCAAGATGATGCGCACTATAAGTCATTGAAGGCTATTCTTGACGGTGGAATTGAAGGGCGTCCAGAAAATGTGGTTCTTTACGCAACCTCAAACCGTCGTCATTTGATGCCACGTGACATGATTGAGAACGAGCAGGGCTCTGCGATCAATCCAGCCGAGGCCGTTGAAGAGAAAGTGTCTTTGTCTGATCGTTTTGGTCTGTGGCTTGGTTTTCATGCCTGTGATCAGGATCAATATCTGGCAATGATTGATGGGTACTGTGACGCATACGGGCTGAAAATTTCGACCGAAACACTGCGTGCAGAAGCCATTGAATGGCAAGCGACCCGTGGTTCACGCTCTGGACGTGTTGCGTGGCAGTTCTTCACCGACCTTGCAGGGCGTCATGGCGTTAAGCTGTAAATAGACTGGTACGAAGTGGGCCATAGAAGGCCCACTCTGGCTAGTTTTACTGCAGAAATGGTAGCGGATCGACACTGTCAAAGCCGTTTCGAACCTCAAAGTGTACATATGCATCGTCACCCGTGCGAAGGCTTGCGATGGCTTGGCCTCGGCGAACGCTATCGCCTTTTTGGACCTTAACATCTGTGACATTCGCATAAACAGTCAGCAGGTTGTCTGGATGGCGGACAACGATGATTGGGACACCATCACCGCTTTTGGTGATTGCTGCGACTGAACCGCCATCGGCTGCCTTAACGGCTGTGCCTGCGCCACCTTTGATGTTAATTCCCTCGTTCTTACCCTTTGAATAAGCGCGAATAATCGAACCGCTCACTGGGTATGTCATCTTGGCGACTTTTGCTGGCGCGCTTTGTTTCCCAACATCTGCGACAGGATTCACAGGCTCCGCTGCTTTGGCGGTCGTCTGGGTTGCTGGTGCCTCAACGTCGTTCTTAGGCAAAGGCGTTGCCGCACTTGGCGGCGTTGGGGTTAGTGTTCCTTCGCCCGGAGCCTCAACCTTGGCCTGTTCGGTTTGCTTGCTGGGAGGATTTTGTTTTGCAACTGGGATCAACAGGAACTGACCTTCGCGCACTGCAAAATCGCTACCAAGGCCGTTCCATTCAGCAAGTGATTTCGCCGACACCTGATAAAGACGGGCCACTGTGAACGCTGTTTCGCCGCGCTCTACTTTATGGCGGATAGGTTCGGCACCTGTAGGCGTAGATGGAACAGATGCAGGTAATTCAGCCGTCGTGACCGGTGTTGTATCCGGGGAGTTGTTGATAGCGTTTCCGGCCAAAGCGGTGACATCGACAGGATCACTGGAGAGGCCAGTAAGCGCAGATGGTTCTGTAACGCGATTGGGCAAAGCAATAATTTCGCCTTTGCGCAACGGAACGTCCGCGCCCACCCCGTTGAACTTGCTCAGCTCTGCGGGGTCGATATCAAGGCGTTTTGCAACATCGGTCAAGGTGTCGCCACGGTTGGCAACCACGACCTGATAGTTTGGATAAGAGATGACACCGCGCGTGTCTGCTTTTGGACGATCCGTCGTAGCATTTACGGCAGCTTCAGCTGTTGAAAAACCACCAGTCAAACCACGAAAATCTACGTCAAATGGCTGATCGCCGCAGGCGGTCAGTGCGCCCAAGGCAACACTCGCCATCAAAATGCGTGCGCGCGTGTTTGCAAGTTGGGGTATGATGTTCATCTGCTTGTCCTCTAGTGACTTCGTGTAATCCGAAGCTTTCGCTGCCCTTTATCTTATTTTTACCTGTTTTACCAGTTGTCTTTGATAGCAGTATCAGGGGCAAATCAGCGTAAACTTGCCAGTATTCGGACTAAATTGGGACCAATTGGGTGTCTGGAGCTGCAAATCTTCCTGTTTAACCATTTTGACTTAGCTATCTTTGCCCAACCCTTCGAGGAGAGGCACAAAACGAACAGGGCGCAACTCAGAGTATTCTAAGCCGTCCTCTGTTTTATGAACCTTGATCAAACTTTGAACCGTGTCGGATTGACCAACAGGCACAACCATGATGCCCCCCATCTTTAGTTGGGCGAGCAGGGGGCCGGGTGGATCTTCGGCTGCCGCTGTAACTATGATGCGATCAAACGGGGCTTGTTCTGGCAGACCGAAACTCCCATCCCCTGTCAAAGCGGTGATATTGTTCAAATCGAGGTTGTCGAAAATATCACGGGCCTCGCGGACAAGGCGACGGTGGCGATCTACGGTGTAAACGCGGCGGGCCAGTTTACTAAGGATTGCTGCTTGATAGCCAGAGCCAGTACCGACCTCTAGAACCTTATCACGCGGCGAAACTTGTAAAGCCTGAGACATCAATGCCACGACTGATGGTTGGCTGATAGTTTGACCACATGCAATCGGAAGTGGCATATCTTCGTAGGCGCGATCCGCGAACAAGCCACGTACAAATGGACCGCGATCAATGCGTTCCATTGCAGCCAATACACGCTTGTCCGTTACGCCCTTGGAGCGCAAGGCATACAAGAACTGCATTTTGCGTTCCGCTTCGGTTGACTGTTCTGGCGACAGGTCGTCATTCATGAATTGATGCCTTTTAGGCTATCCATGATGGCGTGATCGGTAAGGTCAGCGCGCATGGGAGTGACAGAGATGTAGCCATCCAAATTTACAGCTGCATCGGTCCCTGCCGCGCAAATGGCGCGCTGATCTCCGCCTTTGATCCAGAGAAAACGCCGACCAGAGGGGGCATCATGTGGTTGCGTCGAAAAGCCGGTGTTTGGGCGACGGCCTTGCGTGGCGAGGCGTATACCCTTCACGGCACTTGCTGGAACAGGTGGGAAATTTACATTGTAAAACAGTGAGTAATCAGCTGTCTCACTGGGTGTTTCTGCTAAGATACGGCGAACAGCTTCGGAACCATGCTGCGCTGCTGCCTCGAATGGGTCCTCAAGGCTAAGGTTGTCAGGGCCATAATATTGTGAAAGCGCAATTGCAGGCAACCCTTGAAGCGCGGCTTCCATAGCTGCGCCGATCGTGCCTGAATAAAGTGTATTTTCAGCAGAGTTGTTGCCGCGGTTAACACCAGACAGAACAAGGTCAGGTAGGTTGTCTTTCATTACTTCGTGCAGGCCTGCAAGGACGCAGTCTGCAGGTGATCCCTCGACCGCATACCGCTGTTCACTGACTTTATTGATCAACATGGGGTGGGTGTAGCTGATGCAGTGCCCAACACCGGATTGTTCAAAGGCGGGAGCGACGATCCAGACCTCTCCATTTGGGCCGGCGACGTCTTTTGCGATTGCTTCAAGGGTTTTCAACCCCGGAGCTGTTATGCCGTCGTCGTTGGTGATCAAAATGCGCATGATAGGCCCCTTTGCGCTTTTGATAGGCAAGGGGAAGGCTTGCTGCAAGGGGGGGAGCCTCTGGCAGGAGTTTTTTAGTAAGATGAAGAGGGGGCGTTGCGATTAAGACTCAAGCGAGTGCGGCAAGGACCTTTGCTGCTTGAGCTTGTGGATTGCTTAGGTTGTCGCGATTTTCACCCGGGTAGAAGCGTGCACGTGTTGCGGTTGGCATTGGATCGGGTGTTAGGATGTGAACCTTTGGCCCGTTTGTTGATGTTTCAGCCTGCCAACTGCGGGCAAGCGCGATTTGCGCGGCTTTGGTGGCGCCATAGCTGCCAAAAAACTGTTGACCAGCACGTGGATCGTCAAAAAAGACCGCTTGGCCGGTTTGACCCAGAAGTGGTGCAACAAAGGAAATCAGCGTTGCGGTAGCTGTGATGTTGCCTGCGATCGACTTTGCCAGATCTTTACTGTCGATATGGGATGTTGGTGTCAGTGGCGCGGCATGGATTGCGGTATGAAGCCACATATCGAGTTTGCCCCAGCGATCATAGATGCCGCGGCAAAGGGTGGCCATCGCATCTTCGTTGTTCACATCCATCGGTGCAAGTGTCGCGCTGCCACCTTTGGCTTGAATGCTATCATCCAGTTCCTCGAGTGCACCCGTAGTTTTTCCTACTGCGATGATGTGATGAGTGTCGCAAAGCGCAATCGCGAGTGCGGCACCTAGGCCGCGAGACGCGCCGGTGATGAGAGCTGTTTTTGTCATGCCCGCGTGATGCGTTGAATTCGTCCAAAGGTCAAGTTTTTGTACGGTGATATGTGAGCGTCAGATAGGCGCAGTGATGGAGCGCATCGGTAGGGAGAGGACAATCAAGGGGCAGGAAGATAGATCGTTTGCCGTCAAACTCAAAAGTTGTTGGGTAAAGGCTGCGCATTGTTTCGGGAAGCGTTGAGTTACAGTTGAGAAATAAGCCCAGTGCTTCGGGCCGCTTTGGCGACCAACTTACGCGAAGAGTTGATCCAATACCGGATGTCGCTGGCAGCCAAGCAGGTTCCCCCCACTTTAATGTTTCAGTAAGGCCACCAATTTTCGCAACCTTTGCCGCATCGTGGGCTATGTCGCGTAACGTGCAGAAATGCATTTGGGCTGCATGTGGCCAATTGCTTAAAATATCTTGAAAAGGGTTTTCTGTGTTTTCCATACTGTCAGCATCACATGAGATGCTGACAGTATCTGGCAGTAGAAGTGGTTCTTGTGAAAGAGCTTATTCAGCTGCTTTCATTTCAAATCCTTCTTCAATCTTATCAGTTGGTTTTACCGGATATTCGCCTGAGAAACATGCATCGCAATATTGTGGGCACTTCTTGTTGCGGCCTTTTTCTTCACCAACGGCACGGTACAAGCCGTCCAATGAGATGAATTTAAGGCTATCAACAGACAGGTGATCGCGCATCTCGTCTTCGGTCATCGTTGCGGCCAGAAGTTTGTCGCGCTGGGGAGTGTCGACACCGTAAAAACAAGGCCATGCTGTTGGAGGGGATGCAATACGAAAGTGCACTTCGGCTGCGCCAGCGTCCAAGATCATTTCTTTGATCTTGCGCGATGTCGTGCCACGTACAACAGAGTCATCGACCAAGATGATGCGTTTGCCTTTGACCAAAGCACGGTTCACGTTCAACTTAAGGCGTACACCCATGTTGCGGATTTGCTCTGTCGGTTCAATAAACGTGCGGCCCATGTATTGGTTGCGGATGATGCCCATCGCATATGGAATGCCTGACTCAAGCGAAAAGCCAATGGCTGCTGGCGTACCGCTGTCAGGGACAGGGCAGACAAGATCAGCTTCAACGGGTGCTTCTTTTGCCAACTCACGACCAATTGCTTCGCGGGTCTCATAGACTGAGCGCCCCCCGAGGATGCTGTCTGGACGAGAGAAGTAAACGTGCTCAAAAATACAGAAACGCGGGGAAACACGGCGGAAGGGGAAATGGCTTTGGACGCCATGATTTTCGCTGATGACAACCATTTCGCCTGGTTCGATTTCACGGACAAATTCAGCGCCAATGATATCAAGAGCGCAGGTTTCTGAGCTAAGAGCCCAACCATCGCCGACTTTGCCCAAGACAAGTGGGCGAACACCCAATGGATCACGAACACCCATCAATTTGGTACGGGTCATCGCAACGATAGAAAAGGCACCTTCAACACGGCGCAATGCATCTTCCATACGTTCTGGAATGCTGCGCTGCATTGAGCGGGCCATCAAGTGAATGATACATTCGCTGTCAGATGAGCTTTGGAAAATCGAGCCACGTTCAATCAATTCGCGGCGCAACGCATTGGCGTTGGTAATATTGCCGTTGTGCGCTATGGCAGCGCCGCCTTGGGCGAACTCGCCAAAAAACGGCTGTACGTCGCGGATCGCTGTTTGGCCTTTGTTGCCTGAAGTGGAATACCGCACGTGGCCGATCGAAAGCGGCCCCGGCAAAGTTTCCATAATCTTTTGGGACGTGAAGTTGTCACGTACATAGCCAAAGCGGCGTGCAGAGTTAAAGCCGTGTTCTTCGTCATAACTAACGATCCCACCAGCTTCTTGTCCGCGATGCTGGAGTGCATGTAGGCCAAGTGCGACAAAGTTTGCCGCATCTTTTGTTCCTATGACACCAAAGACGCCACATTCTTCCTTTAATTTATCATCATCAAAGGGATGGGCGGGGGGCATATGTTGGGACAAAGGGTAGCTCCTGTTCCGTCAACTGTCATTGTGCCCCTGTTACGCAAATCTGGGGCAAGTGTCACGAAACTATCATCGATTGTTGGATATTTCCGTGAGTTAATTTTGTGTCATCGCCAGATCTGCTTGGTAAGCGGATGTTTCCGCTTATTCTGCTGCACCACAGCTGCCAACTAGGTTTTCGTATTGTTGTGTGATCCAGCCAAGCGCCTGCTCTGGTTCTTGCTCTTGGATATCTCCAGTGAAGCGACCAAATACTGCTGCAGAGCGGCTTTCGTCCACGATTGTAAACTCTTGACCGGTGATAACTGTGTCATAAACAAAGAAAGCGATTGCGACGAGCAGAAGGCCACGCACGACGCCAAAGAGAAAACCCAAACCCTGATCCAAGCCACCCAGCGCAGAGCGGCGGATCAGCGAAGAAAAGAGAGGAGTGAATAAAGACATAACGATCAATGCAAGTGAGAAGACAATCGCAAATGCGCCAATCACGCTGAGTTCACAGCTGTCCGCGATGATGTCGCCAACAACAGGTATCTCACGCACAAGTGGTTCGACGCGCGGAGCGAACATAAAACCCAGAACGGCCGCAGCGATCCATCCGACGATTGCCATGACTTCGCGAACCAAACCACGACCATAGGCCAGCAAAGCTGACAAAATGATGACTATGGCGACAACGCCATCAATAATTGTAAAATCCATAGTCTTCTGCCTTTCGATTTCGATACTTAACCAGCACCGAACACTTCACCAACAAATGCAGTCAAATCACCCATTTGATTTAGGGATATGCCACTCACGTCTATCGACTTTCCACCAGTAGGCGCGATTGCCGACGTAAAACCAAGTTTTTGCGCCTCTTTCAACCTGTTTTCGGTCTGTGGAGCCGGTCTGAGGGCTCCAGAAAGACTTATTTCGCCAAAAACAACCGCCCCGTCCGGCAAAGCCGAGTCTTCTCGCGCACTGACTAAGGCAGCAGCAACAGCTAAGTCAGCTGCAGGTTCACTGATTTTCATGCCACCCGCGACATTCAAGTATACATCTAGGCCTGTAAACGGGATGCCGCATCGTGATTCCAGAACGGCTAAAATCATAGCCAACCGTCCGCCGTCCCAGCCCACAACAGTTCTGCGCGGTTGGGAGTGGGGACTTGGTGCTACGAGGGCTTGAAGCTCGACCAAAACGGGGCGGGTGCCTTCAACACCTGCAAATACCACTGACCCGGGGCTTGGTTCACCACGTTCACTTAGGAACAATGCAGAAGGATTGGTGACTTGGGACAAGCCACGGCCTGTCATTTCAAAAACACCGATTTCGTCGGATGGACCAAAGCGGTTCTTTACGGCGCGAAGAATGCGGAATTGATGTCCACGCTCGCCTTCGAAATACAAAACCGTATCAACCATGTGCTCAACGACACGTGGGCCAGCGATTTGCCCATCTTTGGTGACATGTCCAACCAAGACAACTGAAATACCGTTGCGCTTAGCAAAAGTGGTTAATTCATGGGCTGCACTGCGCACCTGGCTGACAGAACCCGGGGCGCTGTCGACGGTGTCAGACCACATAGTTTGAATGGAATCGATGATGACCAGTTGAGGTTTTTCTACCTCAAGGGTGGTCAGAATGTTGCGTAAGTTGGTTTCTGCAGCGAGTTTGACAGGTGCGTCGGCAAGACCCAAACGTTTTGCTCGCATGCGCACCTGAGCATTGGCTTCCTCGCCAGACACGTAAATGGTTTTCAAGCCAGCGTTTGCGAACTGAGCTGCAGCCTGAAGCAAAAGTGTTGATTTTCCGATTCCTGGATCACCGCCAACCAAGATTGCAGAAGACGGGACCAAGCCGCCTCCTAAAACACGGTCCAGTTCATTCATACCTGAGTGCGTGCGTGGGGGCGGGGCCTCTTCGGTAGCAAGGTCTGTCAGTTCAATTGTGCTGCCACGCCGTGCACCAATGGACTTACTTGCCTTGCCAGTTGGGCCAGACGTTGAAAGACCAGTGTCCTCAGAGATTGTATTCCAATCGCCACAGCCATCGCAGCGGCCTGACCATTTGGTCGAGCTAGCGCCGCAGGCGGAACATGTGAAGGTGGTTGTTGATTTTGCCATAGGGCTTATGTGCCTGAGCTATCGCGCGGGGTCAAAACCTAATTGACACTTATTCAGCAGCTTTCGGTGTCAGCTCAACAACGGTGTTGTCTGCACGCACAACTGTTTCGATGCCCAATTCTGGTAAGACGTCTTTTAGCTCCTCGCGAAGGCGCTCTAATTGGGCCGCAGCAACTGACTCTTCCAATTCAATTTCGTGCAGCCAATGCTTCAATTCGGTGCTTACCATTTTGGCTTGCCCCAAGCGTTCGTTGAATTGTTGCAATTCGAATTGACGTTGCTCCAAAAAACCGCGTGCGCGCGTCACGCGATCGTTTGAATATACTTCGGCCAGCTCTTTAGAAACATGCGACATCTGCGCTGCAACTTCCAAAACAGTGGGCTCTAGAGACGATAGATCTGGGTGATCGCGCAGATACGCGAGGCGCTCGCGCACGCTGTCAAATTCATTGCTAAGGCGAAAAGCATCACCGCGATCTTCCGCATGGACCGCACCATAAGCGCGTGAGACATCAGTCATACCAATTGAAAATTGACGGTGCGAGTTCTCAAGTTGAATAATGCGGCTGTTCGACGGAAGAAAGAAACAGATGCCAGCGGCAAGGATGGTTATGCCAATCTGAACAAACATACCTGCGTTCGGTACGGTTAGTCCGTCCCAGCGTAAGTTCATTTGGATCCAAGGCAAAATGCCAAAGCTTGCTGCGATGGTAGCGCACAAAATTGCTAAGGACGCAGTTGCGAACACAAGCAAAGCGAGTCTTTGCATCAAATACTGAATAACAAAGGCCAAGGCCTTCAATTGCAACACGTCAGACCCTCCCCCAGAAGCGTTAGATTGTTGATAAGCGAATATACGCTTATTAGTTGCTCGCGCGAGGGGAAAAATTATTTTTTCAGGTCATTTTCACTGAAAAAGCGGGCAAGTTATCAGAATTGTTGCAAATATGAGTTCAATCAATTGCTTTTGGTTCGGACTGTTTACTG
Organism: Paracoccaceae bacterium; assembly: GCA_023955215.1. GTDB lineage: Bacteria > Pseudomonadota > Alphaproteobacteria > Rhodobacterales > Rhodobacteraceae > Ascidiaceihabitans. The sequence continues at coordinate 12,520 of JAGSGK010000013.1, read as the reverse complement.
TAAAGGGACACCAGAAGTGACGCGATGATACACGCGGTGAACAAATAGAGCCCCCATGCGGTTTCAATGCGTCCTATACCGATTCCCTTGGACAGGGTGATGTACAACGCGATTAAAAAGATATCTGCCATGGCTAGTTTTCCAAGGATGTGGAGTGTGGGTAGCAGTTTTCTGCTCAACAAGTTCCAATGCAACAATGCCAAGCCGACGGTCTTTGCGTAGGGAGCAAACAAAGCAAAAACGGTTACCACCAAGGCAAGAAACAAATCGGTTTCCCACAAGGATTGCAGGCCACTCATTACGCTGATTTCTTTGAGACCAAACAATGGGAGCAACCCAGCATTCAAAAGTGGGGCAAACCACGCAATGGGATAAAGGATCAAAAGGGACAGATTGGTATAGCGCAACATAGGAAACCTACTTCTAATACCATATGGATATGGGCGACCTAGCGGACCGCTTCAATAGGGCCGATTGCGCGACCATGGATGAATTGGTCAAGGTAGGGGTCACCCGACGTATCAATATCGCCAACTGGGCCAGCCCATTGAATAACGCCGTCATGTAACATCGCCACATTGTCAGCAATCGCACGAACAGATGTCATGTCATGGGTGATGGTGATGGCAGTCGCGCCCATTTCTACAACGATTTCGCGGATCAAGTCGTTGATGACGCCTGCCATGATCGGGTCTAGGCCCGTTGTTGGTTCATCGAAAAAGATAATTTCAGGATCCGCCGCAATGGCACGGGCAAGGCCAACACGTTTTTGCATCCCGCCAGACAATTCCGCGGGCAATCTGTCTGCTACATCTGGGGTCAACCCAACGCGCCGTAACTTTTCTATAGCGATCTGTCGGGCCTCGTCCTTTGGGCGTTTGAGTGAGCCGCGCAAAAGACGGAAAGCAACGTTCTGCCAAACGGGAAGACTGTCGAACAACGCTGCACCTTGGAACAACATGCCAAAACGAGCCAAGAACGCGTCGCGATCGGTCTGGGTGACGTCCTGACCATCCACAGTTATTTTCCCTGCGTCAGGTGTGACCAAACCAAGGACAGACTTGATTGTGATTGATTTACCTGTTCCAGAGCCACCAATAATTACCAAGGATGTTCCGCGATCTACAGTGAGGTCAACACCGCGCAGTACATGGTTGTTTCCAAAAGATTTTGTGACGCCAATAAGTTCGATCATATTGAGAAAAATACCCCCGTCAGAACGAAGTTCGCACCTAAAATCAAGACTGCGGCCGCTTCCACTGATCCTTTGGTTGCACTGCCAACGCCCTGCGCGCCACGGCCAGAATTCATGCCGTAATAGCATCCCATCAGTGCAGCAATGAATCCAAACATCGCACCTTTGGCGAGTGAAGACACAACGTCTTTCAGTTCTAAAAAGTCTAAGGTGTTCCGGATATAAGCCGCAGGATTAAACCCTAGTGTGCCTGTTGCCACGGCGTATCCACCGAAGATGCCGATGATGTCACCGACAGCAACCAGCAATGGAACAACAATCGTAGCGGCCAAAACACGTGGAACGGTCAGATATTTCATGGGGTGTGTGGACAATGTGACAAGAGCATCGATTTGCTCAGTAACCTTCATCGTCGCGATTTCAGCAGCGATTGACGAGGTGACACGCGCGGCAATCATCAGCCCAACCAGAACGGGGCCAAGTTCGCGCACCATGCCGATGGCTACGATTTGGGGAACCACAGCTTCTGCACTAAATCGGGCACTGCCTGCATAGATCTGCAACGCCAGCGCGGCACCCGTGAACAGAGAAGTCAGCCCAACAACGGGCAGGGACAGCCAGCCGATGTTCAAAAAAGAAATGGCTAGTTCACGCAGATAGAATGGTCCGCGAACAATATGACCAAGCGTTTGCCCTGCAAAAATGGCGATACGCCCGATGGCCGCCAAAAGCCCAAGAAACGCGCGACCTATGGCAGCTAATAGCTTCATTCTAGGTAAGTCCGTGCGTAACGATTGCCCATAGAGGTAAGGATTTCATAGCCTATGGTTCCCGCAAAATCAGCCACGTCATCAACGGATTGATGTGTGCCCAACAATTGCAGGATCGTGGGCTCCTCTGGCAGGTGGGAAATATCTGCTGTAATGAGGTCCATCGAAACACGTCCAATGACAGGAACTTGGATGTCACCCGCATAAAGGCTTGCGCCGTTGCCCATCGCGCGGATAAGACCGTCAGCATAGCCAGCTGCAATTGTTGCAACAGTGCTGTCTTGCGCGGCGACCCAGCGATTGCCGTAACCCACTGTTTCGCCTTGAGCAACTTTTCTGGTTTGGATTACTGGAATATCTAATGTGACCACAGATTGCGCATCTTCATAGGGCATTCCGCCACAAAGCCCAATACCGGGTCGGGTCATGTCAAAGTGATAATCTGACCCAAGTAAAACACCACCAGTAGCCGCCAATGAAATTGGTACATCCAACCCATCGGTCATCTCGCAAAAGGTTTTTAGTTGTTGGGTATTCATAGGATGATCAGGTTCGTCAGCACATGCCAAATGGGACATGATCAGTGTTGGATTTTGTGCAAGTGCGATATCGCGCACAGCGGACCATTCTTCAGGCTCCATCCCCAGGCGGTTCATGCCACTGTCCAACTGAATACCAAATGGGGCCGCCGGCAATGCCTCGACGTGGCGCAACATTTGGTCAACGGAGTTGATCATTGGCGTTAATTCTGAGCTACGAATGATATCAGTGTCGCCGTCCATATGGCCGGAAAATACGTTGATCGTTGGGCCAGAACCAAGGGCAGACCTTAAAATCACGCCTTCTTCAGCGGCCGCTACGAAAAATGTACGTGCTCCTGCTTTTGCAAGAACCCGCGCCACGGAGGGCGCGCCCAAGCCATAGCCATTTGCCTTAACGACAGCGGCGGTTTCGCAGTTTGTCATTGCATCCAAAGCACGCCAATTATTGACGACGGCGTTTAGATCGATTGTTAGTCTAGCTGTACCCATAATTCGGTTTTGACAGGGCGGTGCGTGGGGTCAAGAGGAAATCTGTTTTATGCCGCTGGATAACGGCTGCAATTAGAACTCTTGATCGTCGCGTCCACCGTCTTGCCAAGGCTGCGCAAGGTTGCCAAAGCGTGTGAACTTACCTTCAAAGGAGAGGTCAACAGTGCCAATTGGACCGTGACGTTGTTTACCAATAACAACCTCGGCGCGCCCATGAAGACGTTCCATTTCCTCTTGCCAGCGTGCCATAGCTTCAAGATCGTGATCGCCGGGCTTTTCACGCTCTTTGTAGTATTCTTCGCGGTATACGAACATAACAACGTCGGCGTCCTGCTCAATTGAACCCGATTCACGAAGGTCAGAGAGTTGTGGGCGTTTATCTTCGCGATTTTCAACCTGACGCGAAAGCTGGGACAGCGCGATCACTGGGATCTGCAGTTCTTTGGCAATCGCTTTCATACCCATCGTAATTTCGGAAATTTCGTTCACACGGTTTTCGGAACGTCCTGTGCCACGCACCAGCTGAAGGTAGTCGATGATCAACACATCCAGACCATGCGTCCGCTTCAAGCGACGGGCACGCGCGGCTAATTGGCTGATGGGTAGGGCAGGTGTGTCATCGATGAACAGAGGACATGCCTCAAGCGACTTAGCCGCATCAACAAAGCGACGGAATTCTGTTTCGGTCATGTCACCACGGCGAATTTGCTCTGATGGCACTTGAGACGCTTCAGATAGAATACGTGCTGCCAACTGGTCCGCGCTCATCTCAAGGGAATAAAAGCCTACAACGCCGCCCTCTACAGCACCCTCAGATCCATCGTGCTTTTTGCCTTTTTTGTAGGCTTTGGCCACGTTGAACGCGATGTTGGTCGCAAGCGAAGTTTTCCCCATGGATGGGCGACCTGCGAGGATCAAAAGGTCAGACGGGTGCAAGCCGCCCAGCTTTTTGTCCATATCTATCAAGCCTGTGGAGATACCAGACATGCCACCATCACGCTGATATGCGGTGTTGGCCAAGTTCACGGCCTCGGTCACAGCCTTTAGAAAACTTTGGAAACCGCTTTCTGCTTGGCCTTGTTCGGCTAGCTTATAAAGTTGTTGTTCGGCTTCAACGATCTGTTCGCGCGGCTCAGAATCCACGTTCACTTGCGCGGCTTTGGCACTGATGTCTCGGCCCAAAAGGATCAAGTCGCGGCGCACAGCCAGATCGTAAATCATCTGTGCATAATCACGTAAAGCAAAGGCACTAACTGCAGCGCCAGCAAGGCGGGCAAGGTAAGCTGCGCCACCAAGTTCGTTAAGCCCCTCATCATCTGCCATGAAGGATTTGAGGGTTACAGGGCTGGCTAGGTTGTTTTTTGCAATGCGAGCAGCGGCAATGTCAAAGATGCGACCATGAACTGGCTCATAAAAGTGTTTTTCGCCAATGATCGAAGCAATACGGTCGTATACATCATTATTGGTCAGAATTGCGCCCAGCAATTGCTGTTCTGCCTCGATAGAGTGAGGCATAGTTTCAGCGGCCTGAACTTCAGGGATGCCGGATACTGGAATGCTGCTAATTTCGTTCATGGTGTCCCCGTATGCCCCCCCAGCGGTATTAGCGTTTGTCTTAAACGTCAAAGGTGGGGCAGCGCAATCTGGATATCTTGTGGATATGTTTCGCTTGGTGGGGAGTATACCGTATCTAGGATCAAAAGTTAACTCCGACCCTAGATACGGTGTTTTTCTTAAGGTTTTTTATTGGCTTCTTGCCAGCCACGTGGGTCGTTTAGGAAGGCTTCGACGCCTTTGATCGTTTCGGCATCAAACGCACCCGAGACCTTAGCTTCGGCCAGAACGTCCCACCATGTGCAAAGGTAATGTAGGTCAACCCCATGATCGCCCAAGGTCTTTTCCGTTTCAGGAAAAATACCGTAGTAAAAAATCACAGCAGTGTGGGCACAGGATGCGCCTGTTTCGCGAATCGCATCAACAAATGACAGTTTTGAACCACCGTCAGTTGTCAGGTCTTCGACCAGCAAAACACGTTCGCCTTCATTCATTTGACCTTCTATGCGTGCATTGCGGCCATAACCTTTTGGCTTTTTGCGTACATAGGTCATTGGAAGTGCCATACGTTCCGCAACGAGAGCTGCGAATGGAATCCCTGCGGTTTCACCACCTGCAATGTTATCGAAGGCTTCAAACCCTGCGTTGCGCATTGTGGTGACAGTTAAGAAATCCATCAGGGTTGAGCGAATGCGCGGATAGCTGATGAGTTTGCGGCAATCGATGTATGTTGGGCTTGGTAGCCCTGAAGCAAGCGTGAATGGCTCTGCAGTGTTAAAGTGCACGGCTTTGATTTCAAGCAGCATGCGGGCGGTCAGGCGGGCCATTTCTTTTGCGTCTGGGTAGCTTGTAGGGATCATTTCGTGTCCTTTGTGTCGGCAGTCTTAATTTGCAGCAAGCGCGTTTTACTCAACGCGCCAATTCAGATCAAAGCCCGGATCGAAAACCGTGACGGGGCCGTCAGGTGTTTCAACATGGCTAGGGTAGGTGACTGGATCACCCTTAGTCAAAGTTATCGTTTCTTCATTCACTGGTAGACCATAAAATGCAGGGCCGTTCAGGGAAGTGAATCCCTCTAATTTGTCGAGTGCGCCGTCTTCTTCAAACGCTTGGGCGAGGATCGACATTGTATTTGGTGCCGTAAAGCAACCGGCACAGCCACAAGGCAACAGCTTGTTCGCATCGGTGTGTGGCGCGCTGTCGGTCCCCAAGAAGAAACGTGCCTCACCAGATGTAGCTGCATCGCGCAATGCAAGACGGTGCTCTTCGCGCTTTGCGACAGGCAGGCAATAATAGTGCGGCTTGATCCCGCCAGCTAGGATGTGGTTGCGGTTGATGACCAAGTGGTGTGTGGTGATCGTTGCACCCAAGGTATCGTCTTGGCTGCGCGCATACTCAACCGCATTTGAGGTCGTGATGTGTTCCATAACCACGCGCAAACCCGGTGTGGTGCGACGAATGGGGTCTAGGACACGATCGATAAATACCGCTTCACGATCAAAAATGTCTATATCGCTGTCGGTGACCTCACCATGCACACAAAGCGGCAAGCCAATTTCAGCCATTCGCTCAAGCGTTGGTCGCACACTGTCGAAATGGCTGACACCCGAGGATGAGTTTGTGGTCGCGCCTGCAGGATACAATTTCACTGCCTTGATCAGGCCAGAGGCATGGGCCGCGGCGACATCATCAGGATCGGTTTGTTCGGTTAGGTACAGCGTCATCAAAGGTTCAAAGGTAGAACCCTCGGGCAGCGCGCTTAGTATGCGATCGCGATATCCTGCTGCATCTGCTGATGTGACTACAGGCGGAACAAGGTTCGGCATGATAATCGCACGTGCAAAATGTGTGGCGGTAGAGGGCAGGACCGCGTGCAGCATATTGCCGTCGCGCAGGTGAAGGTGCCAGTCGTCGGGGCGTTTAAGCGTGATCTGTGATGTCATGCCCCGCGCGTTAGCACGCAGGGCTGATCTAGGCTAGTCCTCAGCTATGAGTTTTGCATCCAACGCTTTCAATTTGCGTTCGAAACGAGGGGCTCTGCCTTGGGAAACTTGGGAGATAACGTGATTACACACGGCACGAGTGAACGTGTCACGTTCTTTTGCATCCAATTTAGCCATGATTTTGTGAAGATACCATCTATTATCGCGGCGGGCACGTAGCAGTTTCGCGAACTTAAGATTGGTCAAGTTGTGATCACCTGCAGCCAAAAGGAGAGGCTTTAGAATTTCCATCTTTATCAACACAGACTGCAATGAGGCCCCAAGGTTAGGGACGCGGAGTTTTTTTACATTTGAGCGCGTAAACATGGCTGCATGAGCTGCGTCTAACCGCTCATATGGATCGTAAATCACATATGCTTGTTCGGCTGCATCTAGCATATCGGGCGCATATCCGTAGCGGCTGGTGAAATCTGTCCGCCGCATTTTCACATGGCGATCGTCCCACTCAGTTACCCGTGGATCAAGAGTTGCTTGAGGCTGGATTGCAACAACTGTCGCACCTGGTGCTGCAACCGAGAAAGCGGCGGCGGCATATCCACACGGGCCAGCGCCATAAAAGACGACTTGATCAAAATCATCAAAAAACCCGTCATCAACCAAACGGTCAAAGTAGGCATAAACCTTTGGATCGCGAAACCACGTGTCTCCATCCGAAATAATGCTTAGATGTGACCAGCCGTTTTCCTTGAACAACTCCCACCCAAAAGGATGCGAGTTTTGAGAATTAGCGCGAAGGGTCGCAACAGTCTCAAAGGTGACCAAAAGGATCGGTTTTTTACCAAAGAATGTCGCAAAATGACGTTTTCCGAGGGCTTGAAAATAACCATGTTCCTCAGAAATCTCTGAGATTTTTTGAAGCCATGGCCCGTTAGGCAGATCGGCCAAAGACGTGTCGAATACGCTTAGATCGTCTTGCATTTACGTTATCCTCAATTGCTCGCTTCCACCTTTTGTTGGTGGGTTCTGGGTTGGGGATACCCCTACAATATGGCAAAATTTTGTAGGATATGGTCCAATTGTCGGCCTTTTGGGGGGCAAAAAGGTTTTTTTTACGGTTATTTTCCCTTCTGGGGTGAGTTCTCTGTCTGCGGTTGTAATTCGGGCGCGACCTCGTTTGGTTCGTTGGTAGCATGAATTGAGCGCATAATTTGGGTTCTAGGGTTGACCGATGCGTCAGGCAATGCACCATTAGAACGTAGGGAGACCGCCAATGAATAACATTTCATCTATCGACGCAGTCCAATCCATGCTTGCAGAACAGGGATACATCTGCAGTCGCGCGCTAGGCACGGTTGTTTTCCTTTCCCTCAAGCTGGGTCGACCGCTTTTCTTGGAAGGCGAGGCCGGCGTTGGCAAAACGGAAATAGCCAAAGCATTGGCCGCGAGTATGGGCAAACGACTTATTCGGTTACAATGTTATGAAGGATTGGATGCAGCCACGGCTGTCTATGAATGGAACTTTCCTGCCCAAATGATCGCCATCCGAACTGCAGAGGCGTCAGGGGGCACGGACCGTGTCGCGCTTCAGGCAGAGTTATTTAGCGATGAATTCTTGATTGAGCGTCCGCTTTTGCAAGCGATGCGACCTGACGAAAATGGCGCGCCCGTGCTTTTGATCGATGAACTAGACCGTACCGATGAGCCATTCGAGGCCTTCTTGTTGGAGGCACTCAGTGATTTTCAGGTGACGATCCCAGAACTTGGTACGATCAAGGCACCAGAACCACCCATTGTTATTGTAACATCTAACCGCACCCGCGAAGTTCATGATGCCCTAAAGCGGCGTTGTCTTTATCACTGGGTGGATTATCCAAATTTCGAACGGGAAATGGAAATTCTAACTGCGCAGGCACCAGAAGCTGCGGAAACCTTAAGTCGCGAGATAGTTGCTTTTGTTCAGCACCTTAGGACCGAAGACCTGTTCAAAAAACCAGGTGTCGCAGAGACGATTGATTGGGCAAAATGTTTGTTGGCGCTTGATGTGATCGCGTTAAGTCCAGAAGCTATCGCCGACACGTTGGGGGCCATTCTGAAGTATCAAGATGATATTTCAAAGCTGCATGGATCTGAAGCGAAACGGATATTGGATCAGGCCAAAGCGTCCTTAGAGCAATCACAGTGATGGGCCCTAAAATAGCCATTTCAGGAGGCTGGGGCTAAACCCTCAAGGCGCTCTTATATGGTTGAACATATCCCACTTGAACTGCCTGAAAACCCTAAATTAGCGGGTAATATAACGCATTTTGCTCGTGCACTTCGTCGTGCTGGGCTGCCGATTGGCCCGGGACGGGTCATAGATGCAGTCCGCGCAGTTCAAATTGCGGGATTTACGAACAAACAGGACTTTTATTGGACGTTGCATGCTTGTTTCGTCAACTGGCCCGAACACCGTGTCGTCTATGCGCAAGTCTTTCGATTGTATTGGCGCGATCCCCAATATCTTGAGCATATGATGGCTGCGATGTTGCCAGCCATTCGTGGGGTTCAAGAAGAACGCAACGCGCAAGCGGCCGAAAAACGTGCGGCTGAGGCGTTGCTTGACGGTGCCGAGGCCCCAGTCGATCAGCCAGAGAAAGAGCGCGAAGACAGCGAGATCGAGATTGATGCATCGTTGACTATCAGTGCTGAAGAAAGGCTGCGTTCACTTGATTTCGAACAAATGAGCACAGCTGAGATGGCCCAAGCCAAACGCATGCTGGCGCGGATAAAGCTGCCCGTTGACCCGATGTTGTCACGGCGCACGCAATCATCCCAACGCGGTAGGGTAGATGCAGCTAAAACCCTGCGTGCTGCTATGCGAAAAGGGGGTGAGCTACACAAGGTAATGTACAAAACACCCCGTCATCGTTGGCCCAATTTGGTTGTTCTCTGTGATATTTCGGGATCTATGAGCCAATATTCACGCGCTGTGCTGCATTTCCTACATGCCGTAAGCAACGCAAAGGGTGCGGGTTGGGCCAAAGTGCATGCCTTTACCTTTGGAACGCGTCTGACGAACATAACGCGGCATTTGCATCAACGTGATGTGGATGCTGCATTGTCAGCCGCTGGGGCGGAAGCGCAAGATTGGGAAGGTGGCACACGGATCGGTGAATGCCTTGAGGACTTCAATCGCGATTGGTCGCGGCGCGTCATGGGGCAGGGCTCTGTTGTGCTATTGATCACCGACGGGTTGGAACGTGCGGATACGGACGTGTTAGCCAAACAGATGCAACGTCTTCACCTCAGTTCAAAACGCTTGATTTGGCTGAACCCGTTGCTGCGATGGGACGAGTTCTCCGCAAAAGCCCAAGGCATCAAAGCGATGTTACCCCATGTGGATAGTTTCCGCGCCGGGCATTCGATTGCTTCACTTGAGGAACTGGCCGCTGTGATCTCACGACCTGAAGATGTCGGGGAAAAGGCACGTTTAATGAGCGGGTTAGCAGACAAAACGTGATGGAAGATGCCGACCGTCAGGCCGGCATCTAATTCTTGAAATGTTGCTTAAGCGACTGCGGCAGCAAAACTACTGCGGTAAACTTCAGACAGTTCTGACAATGGCGCGCTGCAATTGCCCATCCAAACAGTGTCACCAGTGAACTTACCGACAGAGTGCAAAGGCACGCCAGCTTGTGCAGCTGCCAACATTAAACCTTCTGCTTGATCAAAGTTACAAGCGATCAAATAACGTGCTTGGTCTTCGCCAAACAATGTTGGTGTATCGTCACTGTCTAGCCAAACACCAACGTTAGATGCTTCTGCCAATTCGAACGCTGCCAAGGCAAGACCGCCATCGCTAAGGTCGGTACAGGCTGTGATCATCTCGCGGTTGTCACGGATGAACTGGCCGTGTTTGGCTTCGGCATCAAGGTCCACGGCAGGGGCGTCGCCTTCAATGCGGCTGAACACTTCTGCTAGCAATGCAGACTGACCAAGGTGACCTGTCGTGTCGCCCAAGACAAGCGCCACATAGCCGTCACGGACCTCGTTGCCGATAATGTCATCAATGTGCTTGATCAGACCAACAGCCCCGATTGTTGGCGTTGGCAGAATGCCAGTACCGTCGGTTTCGTTGTAAAGGGACACGTTGCCCGAAACGATTGGCATGTCCAACGCGGTAACAGCTGCTGAAATCCCTTGGATCGCGCCAACGAACTGGCCCATGATTTCTGGCTTCTCTGGGTTGCCAAAGTTCATGTTGTCCGTCGTTGCCAATGGGGTCGCACCAACAGCGCATAGGTTGCGATAGGCTTCGGCTACGGCTTGTTTGCCGCCTTCAACTGGATTGGCTTTGACGTAGCGCGGTGTCACGTCTGAGGTGAACGCCAATGCTTTGTCTGTGCCGTGGATACGTACGATGCCAGAACCGATGCCCGGTGTGCGCGCGCTGTCTGCCATAACCATGGTGTCATATTGCTCATAAACCCATTGCTTAGCAGCATAATTTGGGCTGGAGATCAAAGCGCGAAGACCATCAATTGGGTCGATGCCTGGAACGTCAGCAAGTGGTTCAGCTGCGGGTGTTGGGACCCATGGGCGGTCATATTCAGGTGCCGTGCCAGCAAGGGTTTTCAGCGGCAAGTCAGCTTTAGTTACGCCGTTATGAACGATGTGAAAACGATCTTCAGCGATGGTTTCACCGACGATAGCGAAATCTAGATCCCATTTGTCGAAGACTGCTTTGGCTTCTGCTTCAAGTTCTAGCTTTAGAACCATCAACATACGCTCTTGGGACTCGGAAAGCATCATTTCGTAAGCGGTCATGTGCTCTTCACGGACGGGCACGTTTTCAAGGTGCAGACGCACGCCCAATCCGCCTTTGTCGCCCATTTCAACCGCGGAACATGTGAGGCCAGCGGCCCCCATATCCTGGATCGAAATAACAGCTCCAGTTTGCATCAACTCAAGCGTGGCTTCCATCAGGCGTTTTTCAGTGAAAGGGTCACCAACCTGTACGGTTGGGCGTTTTTCTTCAATAGTATCATCGAATTCCGCTGATGCCATTGTTGCGCCACCAACGCCGTCACGGCCCGTTTTCGCGCCAAGATAAACAACAGGCATACCAATACCAGAAGCTGCTGAATAAAAGATTTTGTCTGCGTCCGCTAATCCAGCCGCAAACGCGTTTACAAGGCAGTTGCCGTTGTATGCTGGGTCAAAGCGCACTTCGCCGCCAACACATGGCACGCCAAAGCAGTTGCCGTATCCGCCAACGCCGGCAACCACGCCGTTTACCAGTTGCTTAGTCTTGTGGTGTGAGGGTTCGCCAAACGACAATGAGTTCATTGACGCGATTGGACGCGCGCCCATTGTAAAGACATCGCGCAGGATGCCGCCAACGCCAGTTGCAGCACCTTGGTACGGTTCAATGTAAGATGGGTGGTTGTGGCTTTCCATTTTAAAAACAACAGCTTGACCATCACCAATGTCAACAACACCAGCGTTTTCGCCAGGGCCGCAGATAACTTGTGGACCAGTTGTTGGCAGTGTCTTTAGCCAGATTTTGGAGGACTTGTAAGAACAGTGCTCGTTCCACATGGCTGAGAAAATACCAAGCTCGGTGAAGGTTGGCTCGCGTCCTACAATCTCAAGAATACGCTCGTATTCATCGGGGCTTAGCCCGTGTTTGGCGATAAGATCTGGTGTGATTGCAGGCTCTGTCATGTGCCTAATTCCCTCGAATTTACAAAGATTGGGGGTGTCATACAGGCTGATGCGGATGGGGGAAAGGGGCGTTACACGAAACATTCGGATCAAGGTGTGAACGGGGCGTTAGGGGCCTGTTTTTGGCTCAAACGTACAGTTTGACCGCCAATCTGTACATTAATCCCCAGTTAAAAAGACGGGCAATCAGGCTGTATCGGCCAAAATGTACATTTCTGAGCGTAAATTTTACGTTTTGGCAGGTTTGTACGCATTCATCAGTTGTTAAGGTCGCGGATGCGTTAAGGTTTGTCAGGGTACATTAACTTTTGAGTTAGGTTT
>JAGSGK010000220.1 GCA_023955215.1 Paracoccaceae bacterium | reverse complement strand
CCGGAGCTAGAGGTGGATTATGGCTGAGCCAACGAATAACGATTTTCTTGATGATATCGAGGACATGGAAGCGGAAGAATTCGCTGATGAAATGGAAGAAATCAGCGATGAAGCGCTGGAGCTAGATGAGCTTCGCGCGGAACGTGATGATTACAAAAACCGATTTATGCGTGCTTTGGCTGATGCCGAAAATGCGCGCAAACGTTCGGATAAAGATCGTCGTGAGGCAGAGAACTATGGCGGCTCAAAACTGGCTCGCGATATGCTGCCGGTTTATGACAACATGAAACGCGCGCTTGATACGATCACGGATGAGCAACGCGAAGTTGCGGGCCCGTTGTTGGAAGGTATTGAGCTGACAATGCGCGAGCTTCTGAGCGTGTTCAAAAAGCATGGTATCGAAGTTATTACGCCAGCTGTGGGCGACAAGTTTGATCCGCAGGTTCACCAAGCGATGTTTGAAGCGCCTGTGCCAGCAACAGTTGCTGGTGACATTATTCAGGTCGCCGCTGAGGGCTTTATGCTGCACGATCGTTTGTTGCGTCCTGCACAGGTTGGCGTGTCGTCTACACCCGCTGGCTAAATTAGTTAGCGACTACAAATTCCAAAGGGGGCGGTCATTTTTTGGCCGCCTCTTTCAGTTTGTAGATCAGGTCGAGCGCTTGTTTTGGTGACAACTCGTCTGGAAGAATATCGCCTAGTAAATCTAACGCCGGGGAGGCCTCAACCTTAACCGGTGCAGGGGGTGGCGTGCTGGCGAAAAGGGGCAGATCGTCGATCAGTGTCTTTTGTGTTGCCCCACCTTCACGCTCACCTTTTTCCAAGGCTTCCAGCACCACACGTGCGCGCGCGATTACGGCATCTGGTAGACCAGCCAGCTTTGCCACCTGAACACCATAAGACCGATCGGCAGCACCTTTCTTGACTTCGTGCAAGAACACAACGTCGCCATCAAATTCTTTGACTGCAACAGTAGCGTTATCTACTCCATCCAACTTGCCCGAAAGCGCAGTCATTTCGTGATAGTGCGTAGCGAACAAGGCGCGTGATTGGTTAACGTCGTGCAGGTGCTCTAGCGTGGCCCATGCGATTGATAGACCGTCATAGGTCGCAGTACCGCGTCCAATTTCATCCAAGATCACCAATGCATGGTCGTCTGCTTGATTAAGGATTGCTGCAGTTTCCACCATTTCAACCATAAATGTCGAACGGCCACGGGCCAAATCATCAGATGCACCTACGCGGCTGAACAATTGGCTGATCATGCCAATATGCGCAGAAGTGGCGGGCACATAGCTGCCCATTTGCGCCAGAAGGGCAATCAGTGCGTTTTGACGCAAGAATGTCGATTTACCAGCCATGTTGGGACCGGTGAGCAGCCAGATGTTCGCAATGTCCGTCGCGGACAGATCGCAGTCATTGGCGATGAACGGTTGGCCCGATTGATCACGCAAAGCCTTTTCCACAACGGGATGGCGCCCACCGATGATGTTGAACGCGCGAGATGTGTCGACAGTTGGCTTGCACCAGTCTTGGGCACGGGCGAGGTGGGCCAAGCTGGTGGCCAAATCGATCTCTGCCAAGCCACGTGCTGTTTGAGTAATCAACGCTGCACTGTCCAGAATGGCGCGCTTTAGCGTTTCATAGAGACGCTTTTCGATCTCAAGGGCGCGGTTTCCGGCATTGAGGATCTTCGTCTCCATCTCGGACAGCTCAACAGTGGTAAAGCGCACTTGATTGGCAGTGGTTTGACGGTGAATGAAGATTTCATTCAGTGGTGGCGATAGCATTTTATCGGCATGGGTCGCCGTGGTTTCGATGAAATAGCCCAAGACGTTGTTGTGTTTGATCTTCAGCGTCGAAATGCCTGTTTGCGTCGCAAATTCCTTTTGCATCTGCGCGATGACACTACGCCCCTCATCACGTAGTTTGCGGGCCTCATCGAGGTCTTCGTCATATTCGGGGGCGATGAAGCCGCCATCACGGACCAAAAGTGGCGGCTCTGCGATCAGTGCTTGATCTAGTAGCTCAATCAAATCGTCATGCCCTGTTAGGCTTTGTAACGCGCTAGACAATAGTTTTGGCGCGTCGCCAAGACCGTTTGATGTAATCAAGCCCGCCTCAGCCAACCCATTGCGAATGGCGGTCAGATCACGGGGGCCGCCGCGGTCTAAGGATAGGCGCGACAGGGCGCGGTCCAAATCGGGAACTTGGCGCAGTTTTTCACGCACATCTTCGGTAATCCGTGTGTTTTCTAGGACGTGTGATACGGCATTCAATCTGTCCGAAACTGTCTCTAACACTCGCGAAGGTGCGGAAAGCCTTCGCTCAAGAAGGCGTGCGCCGCCAGCGGTGACGGTGGTGTCAATCACAGCTAGTAATGATCCGGCACGTCCACCTGACAACGCTTGGGTTAGTTCCAAATTGCGGCGCGTCGCGGCGTCGATTTGAACGGTTTTATTATGCTGTTCCTGCTGTGGGGGCTGCAATAGAGGCAATTTACCCTTTTGAGTAATATTTAGGTAATCAACGATGGCACCCATCGCGGCAATTTCGGCCCGATCGAAGTTACCATAGGCGTCCAAAGTGCTGACGCCGAACAGATCACAAAGGCGCTTTTCTCCAGACGTGCTGTCAAAGGAAGATCCCGACAATCCCGTCAATGAAATTCCAAATTCAGTTACTAACTGGTGTAAATCGTTCTCTAGTGCCTGTGGGACTATCAACTCGGACGGGGACAAGCGGGCGAGTTCAGGACCTAACCGCGTTTGGTTCGCCTTCATTGCGTTGAACATACCGGTGGAAATATCGACCCATGCGATAGCAGCTTGATCGCGGACCTCAACAAACGCTGCGAGATAATTGTGACTGCGTGCGTTCAGCAAGCTGTCTTCTGTCAAAGTGCCTGGAGTGACAAGGCGCACAACATCGCGTTTTACGATCGATTTATAGCCACGTTTCTTTGCTTCAGCAGGACTTTCCAGCTGCTCGCAAACGCCAACGCGATATCCTTTGCGGATGAGGGTCAGCAGATACCCTTCGGCCGCATGCACAGGCACGCCGCACATGGGAATGTCATTGCCCTCATGTTTGCCGCGTTTGGTCAGAGCGATGTCTAAGCTTTCAGCTGCGGCAACGGCATCATCAAAGAACATTTCATAGAAATCGCCCATACGATAAAACAGCAAAGCATCAGGATGCGCGGCTTTGATCTCTAGATACTGGGCCATCATTGGTGTGACGGTCATATTTTGTCCCCCGACAAGTGTTGGTTGACCTTACAAAGACGGAGGAGGTGGGAAAACCCGTAAAGTGCGTAACCATTGAGGGTTTCAGATCTCTCGTTTACTGTAAAATTACGCATGGGAGGAAAATGCATAATGTCTAAGACCAAAGTCACCGATGAAGAGGCGTTGGCCTTTCACTTAGAACCAACACCTGGAAAATTTGAAATCATGGCTACTGTGCCGATGACCACGCAACGGGACCTGTCTTTGGCCTATTCTCCTGGCGTTGCGGTGCCTTGCTTGGCGATCGCCGAGAACCCAGGTTTAGCCTATGATTATACGAACAAAGGGAACCTTGTTGCGGTGATTTCCAATGGTACTGCGGTGCTCGGTTTGGGTAATTTGGGCGCATTAGGATCGAAGCCTGTGATGGAAGGCAAAGCGGTTCTATTTAAACGCTTTGCAGACGTGAACAGCATCGACATCGAATTGGATACCGAAGATCCAGATGAATTCTGTAAAGCTGTAAGACTGATGGGGCCCACCTTTGGCGGCATCAATCTTGAGGACATCAAGGCACCAGAGTGCTTTATTATTGAGCAGCGTTTGAAAGAGGAAATGGACATTCCTGTTTTTCATGATGATCAGCATGGCACGGCAGTCATTTGTGCAGCGGGTCTAATCAATGCGCTTCATTTGTCCGGTAAAAAAATAGAAGACGTTAAAATCGTTCTGAATGGCGCTGGGGCTGCTGGGATTGCATGTCTTGAGTTGTTGAAGTGCATGGGTGCGAGAAACGAAAATTGCATCATGTGCGATACCAAGGGTGTGATCTATCAAGGTCGCACAGAGGGTATGAACCAATGGAAGTCAGCGCATGCGGTTATCACAGACGCACGCACATTGGACGAGGCAATGAAAGGTTGTGATGTTTTCCTAGGCGTTTCCGCGAAAGGTGCCGTAACCCCGTCGATGGTCGCCAGCATGGCGGACAACCCAGTTATCTTTGCAATGGCGAACCCTGATCCAGAGATCACACCAGAAGAGGCACACGAAGTACGTGTTGATGCCATCGTCGCCACAGGACGCAGTGATTATCCAAACCAAGTGAACAATGTTTTGGGCTTTCCATATTTGTTCCGCGGCGCATTGGACATTCACGCCCGTGCAATCAACGATGAGATGAAAATTGCTTGCGCTCACGCCCTTGCCCAACTGGCCCGCGAGGAGGTGCCGGATGAAGTTGCATTGGCTTATGGGAAAAACCTTACGTTTGGCCGCGACTATATCATCCCAACACCGTTTGATCCGAGATTGATCCACCGTATTCCACCAGCTGTTGCGAAGGCCGGAATGGACACTGGTGTGGCCCGTCGCCCGATTATTGATATCGAGGCATACGAAGTTTCGCTAAAATCGCGGATGGATCCAACGGCAAGCATCTTGCGGGGCCTAAACATCCGTGCGCGCACGGCTCAAGCGCGGATGATTTTCGCCGAAGGTGATGATCCGCGTGCGTTGCGCGCAGCAGTGAATTACCAGCGTTCTGGTCTAGGCAAGGCATTGGTTGTTGGACGGGCTTCTGATGTAAAAGCCAAGCTTGAAGAAGCTGGGCTCGCAGATGCTGTGCGTGAATTAGAAGTGGTCAATGCAGCCAATACACCTCATTTAGAGACTTATAAAAGCTTCTTGTATGATCGCTTGCAGCGCAAAGGTTTTGACCGCGCAGATATTCACCGCTTGGCTTCACGTGATCGCCACGTTTTCTCGGCATTGATGCTGGCGCATGGGCATGGCGATGGATTGGTTACGGGTGTGACGCGCAAATCTGCGCATATTTTGGAACGGATCAATCACGTGTTTGATGCGGATGCAGCTCATGGTGCTGCGGGCATTACCGCGATCCTTCACAAGGGAAAGATTGTGTTTATAGCGGACACTTTGGTTCATGAATGGCCTGACGAAAATGATCTGGCCACAATTGCAGAACGCGCCGCTGTTGTTGCGCGTGATATGGGTCTTGAGCCGCGTGTGGCTTTTGTCAGCTTCTCAACCTTTGGATATCCAATTTCTGAGAGGGCAGAGAAAATGCACCTCGCCCCAAAGGTATTGGACGAGCGCGGTGTTGGTTTTGAATACGAGGGTGAAATGACCGTGGATGTGGCGCTTAATGCGGAGTCGCAAAAGCAGTATCCATTTTCACGCCTGACTGGTCCTGCAAACATTTTAGTGGTTCCTGCACGTCACTCTGCCAGCATTTCCGTTAAATTGATGCAAGAAATGGGCGATGCGACTGTGATTGGCCCAATCCTTGCCGGTGTCGATGAATCCATTCAGGTTTGTTCAACGTCAGCGACAGCCAATGATATTTTG
>JAGSGK010000005.1 GCA_023955215.1 Paracoccaceae bacterium | reverse complement strand
TCTTGAGGCCGAGGGGTTCATCAACGGATATCCCTGCCGCCTAAACGCAGAAAAACTTGGATTGGATGTACAGGCGTTCATACAGGTCCAGACAGAATCCCAAACAGATAAGACCCATCAATCCATTCAAAAGCTGACAAAATCCCAGCCCAAAATTGTTGCGGCGTGGACGTTGACAGGTGAGGCGGATTACATTTTCCGCGTCTATTGCGCGAACTTAACAAGTTTGAATAATCTCATTCAGAACGTCCTTTTGCCCCATCCGTCAATTGGTCGGGTTCAAAGCCAAATCGTTATGGATCAGTTGAAAGACGAAACCGCGTTGCCGTTGACGGTGTCCGCACTGGAAAAATAGGAGGTGTTTAGGTTACCGTCTTAACGCCAAAGATGCGATTTTGATGCTAACACACCCTGTAATTTCGACAGTAATCTGTTTGCGGCAGACGAGCGGGGAATGCCCCCTTCCGCCAACCGTTTGATCGCGACTTCAACAGGACAGGCCAAACCCGTCTTGGGGTCGAAATATCGCGGGTAGTCGATCAACGCCGCATGCACCAATCCCGCCAGTGATACCTGTGCACGCCGTCTGGGCGGCACGTCGCCTAAATCTTGGGTAAGGCCCCATCCCGCATAGAACGGCGCACCTGTGGTCACCACATGCACACCACGCAACAAGGCCTCAAACCCTGTGAGGGATGTCATGGTCCACAGTTCTGAAATCTCGCCCAACAGGGCCGATATGTCTGCGTCGGGCAAAACCAAATCTGCAATGCCAGACGCGTCAAAATCCCCAGTGCGCAGCCCAGACACCACATCGGGGTGTGGTTTGTAGATCAACACAGCGTCAGGCCGTGCCGCACGGGCGTTTTCCAACAACTCACGATTTGTGAATAATTCGCCTGCGCCCAAACGGATCGAGGCATCATCCTCAACCTGTCCCACAACCAACACCCGTTCGCCGTCTGGCAACGTGGGGGCTGTGCCGCCAAGGTTATACTTGCTGATCCCTTGGTTTTTTAGCGTGTGGATCAATTCGTTCGCACGGATGACCTGATCAAGGCGCAGTTCAGCGAGCTCGGCAATCAGGTGTTCAAGGCGCGAAGGGCGGCTGGGATCGTAATAAATTCCAATGTCGTCGGTGACTAAGGATAGAGGGGGTACCAATTTCGCACCCAAACCCTTTGAGCGGATAAACCCGTCCTCGACGCGCACAGCATCGTCTTGCCCGACCTCTGCTTTGCCTGCCCAAACCATCCATGGTCGCTCGGCCTGTCGCGCCTTCACGGGATCGTCCTGAAAGATCATGCGCTGGTGTTGGCCATAGAATTTTTGCAGTGGCCCGCGTTTCCACAGGCGCATACCGCTGGCGACCCAGCCTTTGTGATCCTCACGCCAGGCCCGCGTTTGGGCAATCAGCGCCTCTGCGGCTTCCTCGCACGTGGCAATGCGATCCTCATAGGCGTTGTACCACTTTGGGTAAAGCAACATGGTGGCGGCGAACAATTGGGCGCGCGTCAGCGTGCGTTGGCGGCGTTGAACGGGGAACTCATCGGTGGTGAGGCCCCAGCCTGCATAAAACGGTTGGCCAAAGACGCGTGGTTTGTGGCCAGTGAATATCGCCTCGAACCCCATTTGGGAGGACACGGTGTAAACCCCAATCGCCCCCTCAAACAGTCGCCATGGGCTGATGGGCTTGTCGTAAATTTCAACCTTATCGCTTGGCTCGACTTGACCAAAATACCCATCACGCAGCCCTTGGGATGTCTCTGGATGGGTCTTGATGACGATCCGCGCACCTGGGTTCTCTTCTTGGGCGACGAACAGCATTTCAAGGAAACGATTGCGGTCCGCGTCACTGGCCGTCACGGCCGCATCGCCAAAGGTTTGGGCAATGACCAGAACATAGCCCGCTTCAGGGCCGGTAATGTCAGCATCTATTGCGCTGTATTTGGTTAGATGTGTTTCTTGAATGCGGGCGATCAGTCCACGGGCACGGTTCAACAATGCCGTGTCATCAAGGGGGTGGGTGGCCAGCAGCGTCTCTAATTCGGACGGCGTCTTGGGATCAAAATGCATCGCCTTGCGGTCGATCATCAAACCCAGTGGCGCGGATTTCCCAGCACGACCCGGATGAAGCGAGCGCAAAAATGCATCCTCAATCCGTACAATCGGAATATCATATTTCGCCGCCATTGCCTCGCCGCGGTGCGCGGTTGGGCTGTGGCCCCAAACGCCAACAACATCGCCCTCGCGGGGCAGGCCAAGGGACACGCGGTAACCAGATAGCGCAAGGATACGGCGCACGCGTGGCTGGGTCAGGAAGCCACCGTTGTAAACGCATAAACGCCGAACCTTCTCAGGTCCGGCGTCATATTCATACGGTACATCAGCTAACAAGTTTTACTGGCCTGCTAGAGAAGACAGCGACTGTACTGAACTTGCTGTACCAGTCAGCGCACCGATAACTTTAGTCCATTGTGTGAATGGCGCTTCGGTGACGTAGAGGGTGTCACCGTCACGGATTGCAAAATCACGGGCCTGAAACATACCATTTGGCTGGGTCAGGTCGAGAACATAAACCAAACGCTGTGCGCCTTGCAGATCATTACGACCCATCACGACATTCGCGATCTCAGCAGGTTCATTGCGCAGTACAAAGACACCTTTTGGATCAGCCGACGTCGGGCTCAAACCACCAACTTGGGGAATCGCTTCCAATGCCGAAAGAGACTGGGATTCAAACGGAACAAGGGATTGTGAACCCGTTGCGCCAAGGGCGGTAAAGGAACGTGTGTCTCCCTCAACTAAAATGCGGTCACCCGCGCGCAGGGCGATATCCAGCTCAGGATGGTCATACAAGTCTTGGAACCAAATCTTGCCGCTCTCTTTGCCACGCAAAACAGTGACCTGTGCGATATCTGGAGCAATGGTTACACCGCCAGCATTGGCCAGCATTGTTGACAATGTGCGGGTTGGACGTTCAATCGGGAACACACCTTGGCCACCAATCGAACCGATCAGCGAAACGGTTGATCCGTCACCCGCGATGCGGCGTACTTGAACTTGTGGATCAGGTGTTTGCTCTGCGAGTTTGGTGGTGATGATGCGGCGAATGGCTTCTGGCGTGTTGCCAGAGGCGCGAATGCGACCTGCATATGGAACAAAGATAAATCCGGACCCGTCTACTTGGATCTCGTCCAATAGGGTTGCGCTGGCACCTTCGTTTGACAGGAGGCCATCATCAACGTTTTCCCAAATGGTTAAACCTAAAACATCACCGGGGCGGATCGTGTCCGATCCCAAAGTGGCGGCATTCTTGAAAGAATCCGAAAAGCCGAGGGCCTTAGTGACGGCGGTTGCGCGCGTCACACGGTCATTGACCGAAACGATAAATGCATCGCCCTCTTTTTGGACCGAGCCTTTATAAAGCTGACGCTTGTTGGGTCCAACCTGTGGCAAACCACATGAGGACATAACGGCCAAAGCCGCAATCATTGCAATGGGACGTGCCCAGCGAATACCTGTTAAAGTCACTGCTACGGTCTCCTCGACCTAATCTGTTCTGCCTCAGTCCATCGGGTTTTCCCGATTGGTAGCAACGGTTTCCCCGCCGCAATTTTGTTACGCATAGCCGAATCGAATTTAAATTACCACCACTAGGTATTGTGAAAATCACTCAACAAGACGCAACTGCTGCCTTGGCGCCGCACGCCCAGACTCTAGTGCGTCACAAGGATCTTCGTGCGCCAGCATCATATCAACGACTTGGCGCATCAGTTGGCGGCGGCCACGCGATGAATAAAAACCACCAGGCAATTGGTTGGTTTCCAGTAAGTAACGGCGGAAATCTTTGTAGGCGCGATTGTCGGGGCGACTGGCACCGGCAAAGAACTCTGGCAGCGGTTGCTCAGACACAAATTCAGGCTGCGTATAGACCGCACGACCAAACACCTTCAGCGGAATACCACGCCATAAAACCTGTAGTGCAGCGGTTGAGTTGACGGTCACAGCCGTGCGTGCATCATTCAAAAGCTGGGCCAATTTACCGCCGCGTACAAAATGAACACGATCAGAAACGCCGTATTTCTTTGACATGGTGCGGATGCTTTTACGGATCGGGGCACGTCCATCTTCCAAAGGGTGCGCTTTGAACACCAGATGATGGTGCTTTGGTGCACCTTTTGCAAAGCCGTCAATCACAAGGTCTAGAAAATCAGGCATGGTCTCAAAAGGGGAGTGCTTTTGAAAGCTGCTGTCATGCTCAAGCTGCAAAAGGGCAAGGTGGTAGGGAAAGCCGCCGTGCTTAATCCGCAGTGTGGAAATGCGCCGCTCGATCGCTTGCCATGGCATCAGCAAAAGACGCGCCAAATACAGTTGAAATTCTTTGGTCACGCTTAGGCTGCGATGTGGGCGGAAATTGCGATAGTCGCCGTTCCGAAACATAACCAACCAATGATATAGCGCCCCATAAAATACGTGATGGCGCATATCGCCCCAGCGTGCGGGGGGCAGGGGTGTCTCCATGTCGGAATTGGCCAACGCTTTTTGCATCTGGGGGATTGTCATATCCATAAGGCGCGAATTGCCGTTGGTGCCGCCGCGCTCATAGGTGATCCAGAAGGGGCGCATATAGCCCTCTTCAAAAACATGAACGCCCAAGCCGCGCCGCTTGGCTTCGGCCACCGCAGAAGCGTGGATCGGGCGGGTGTCCCCATAAAGAACAATATCGGTCACGCCCTTCTCTTCGATCAGATCAATAAAGGTCTGGGCCCAGTCGTCTGATTTGCCGCGAAAAGGGATATACGTGCTTTGATGAAACCAAAATGCGCGGTCACCAGCGTTGAAGCCAACGCGCCAGACCCGCGATCCCGCTTTGCGCAACATACGACCAAGGCGGTTGAAAAACGGCCCATGTGGTCCTTGTAGAAACAAGAAGACCCTATTTTCTGGCGTAGATTTCACCCAATTTCCTTTTGGTTTTCACGCGTCGTTGGCCCGTATTCACCCAAAAAATAGGCTAAAATATGGCCGTTGGAAACAATTATCCACTTTGATCAAAACTGTTTACGAAAGCGGCTCAATTGTTGCGAAAGACCGTTACGGCCAAACCGTCGGACTTGCCAGCCTCATCTATCGGCGCTACCTCGATAATAACTCAACCGGAGACAGCTTATGTTCACAGGCATAGTAACAGATATCGGCATCATCGCAGCGCTTGATCAACAAGGCGATCTGCGTGCACGGATCACAACTGGGTATGACACTGCAGGCATCGACATGGGGGCCTCAATCGCATCAGACGGCGTTTGCCTGACGGTCGTTGATCTGGGTCCTGATTGGTATGACGTGCAGATCAGTGCGGAAACTGTGAACATGACAAACCTTGGCAAATGGGCTGTGGGCAAGCGGGTCAATCTAGAACGCGCGCTGAAAGTTGGCGATGAACTGGGCGGGCATATCGTATCTGGTCACGTGGACGGTGTTGCCGAAGTGGTCAGCATCAAGGACGAGGGCGACAGCACCCGCGTGCAATTGCGTGCTCCTGATGATCTGGCCCGCTTTATCGCGTCCAAGGGATCGGTTGCGCTGAACGGCACCTCGCTGACTGTGAACGAGGTTGAGGGCAATGTGTTTGGCATCAACTTCATTCCCCACACCAAGGATTTCACCACTTGGGGCGATGTCGCTTTGGGCGATATGGTCAACTTAGAGATCGATACACTGGCCCGCTACGTCGCACGGCTTGCTGAAGCTGGATAACCATCCTTAAACGCCGCCGCGTCCATACTGGCCTTGGCCTATCCATTGGGCTATCAACAGTCTGAACTCGATAAAGGCAGCGCTGATGAGCTTTGAAACCCCAGGACCCGTTGAAACCGATCTATCCGCGGTGATCTCACCGATCGAAGACATCATTGCGGATGCCAAGGCAGGGCGCATGTTCATTCTGGTTGATCACGAAGACCGCGAGAATGAGGGCGATCTGGTGATCCCTTCCAACTTTGCCGATGCGGATGCGATCAACTTTATGGCCACGCATGGTCGTGGGTTAATCTGTGTCACGCTGCCTGCGGAACGGATCGAACAGTTGGGGCTGCCTATGATGGCGATGCATAACTCCTCGCGCCACGAAACGGCATTTACTGTTTCTATCGAGGCACGCGAGGGTGTCACCACAGGCATCTCAGCAGGGGATCGCGCCCTCACAGTCGCAACCGTCATCGACCCTGACAAAACCGAAGCAGACATTGCCACACCGGGCCACGTCTTTCCACTGCGCGCCCGTCAAGGCGGCGTGTTGGTGCGGGCAGGGCATACCGAAGCGGGATGTGATGTTGCACGCCTTGCAGGGCACTACCCATCCTCTGTCATCTGCGAAATTATGAAGCCGGACGGGGAAATGGCGCGTCTGCCGGATCTTGTGGACTACGCCAAAGATCATAACCTTAAGATCGGAACCATCAGCGACCTTATCGCCTACAGACGCCGTCACGACAATTTGGTGGTGGAAACGGATGCACGCACCATCACGTCTGAACACGGCGGCGAATGGGACATGCGCATCTTCACTGACCAAACTTACGGGATTGAACACGTGGTTATGTCCAAGGGCGACATCACAACAGATGCGCCCGTTCTGGTGCGCACCCACGCGATGAACGAAGTCAGTGATATTTTAGGGCTTGGTTCCAAATCAGTCGGGGAGTTGCCCCGCGCGATGGAAATCATCGCAGAAGAAGGGCGCGGCGTCATCTGCCTGTTCCGCCAACCCCGCAAAGAACTGTTCGCCAGCGAAGAAGACGGACCCAAGGTTGTGAAAAACACAGGGCTTGGTGCACAAATGCTGGCCAAACTTGGGCTCACGCAACTGATCCTCCTTACAGACAGCCCACTGACCACCTATGTGGGACTGGACGCCTACGGGCTAGAAATCACCGGAACCCGTCCAATCATGGGAGACAGCTAATGGCATCCGCAGAACAACATCACATCCTCGCGCGTCCAACGTTTGAAAAACCGGTCAAAGTGCTGATCGTCGTATCGCCCTATTACAAAGATATCGCCGACAATATGGTTGCAGGGGCCAAGGCCGAAATCGAAGCGGTAGGGGCCACATGGGACCTTGTTGAAATGCCCGGTGCATTGGAAATTCCAACAGCCATCGGCATCTCGGATCGGCGCAGCAGTTTTGACGGCTATGTGGCATTAGGTTGTGTCATTCGAGGTGAAACCACGCATTATGAAACCGTCTGCAACGACAGCTCGCGGGCGATCCAAATGCTAGGGTTACAGGGCATTTGCATCGGCAATGGGATCCTAACGGTCGAAAACCGCAAGCAGGCAGAGGTCCGCGCGGACCCTGCGGACCAAAACAAAGGGGGCGGTGCAGCTGCTGCCGCCTTGCATCTGATTGCGCTCAGCCGTAAGTGGGGCAACCAAAGCAAAGGTATCGGATTCAAACCTGCCTCGGATAATATCCTGATGGCGGGCAATACGGACGGAAAAACAATAGCATGAGCGGCATCCACTCGAATCTATCTGGTAACCAGCGACGCAAAATGCGGTCCGCTTCGCGGCTTTATGCGGTGCAGGCGCTGTTCCAAATGGAACATTCTAGCCAAAGCATCGATTTGGTACGGGCCGAGTTTCTGAATTTTCGCTTTGGGGAAACCTACGAAGGTGCCCAAATGCTGGACGGTGATGTCGATCACTTCACTCAAGTGCTGGAAGGCGCTGTGAAGGATCAGGCTGAAATTGATCAACAAACTGATCGTGCTTTGGTTGCCAAATGGCCGCTGGGCCGCATCGACCCAACACTGCGTGCATTGTTCCGCGCTGCGGGCTGTGAACTGCGTGACACATCTGTGCCACCAAAAGTCGCGATCAAAGAATACGTCGACGTAGCGTCAGCATTTTTCCCAGACGGGAAAGAAGCTAGCTTTGTGAATGCGGTCCTAGACCACATGGCGCGCGAAGATCGGGCCGACGAATTTTAAGCTAAACACAGGAGATTTCATCATGCGGGCTATGCAAATTGTAGAATTGGGCAAGTCACTGCAGATGAACGAGGTGGAAAAACCCACCCCCGCTGCGGGCGAAGTGCTGCTGCGTATCCACACCTGTGGTCTGAACTTTGGTGATCTGTTGATCATGAAAGGCACGTACCAAGAAAAACCACCCTTGCCGGCGACCATCGGCATGGAGCTGTGCGGCACGGTTGAAGCGCTGGGCGCTGGCGTGACGCACCTAAAGGTGGGTCAAAAGGTTGGGGCCTATTCGGGCTTCGGTGGTCTGGCAGAATATGCGGCGATCCCATCAGACATTTGCGTGCCCTTGCCTGATGACATGGACAACGTCGACGCGGCTGCGTTCCTTATAGCCTACGGCACCAGCCACGTTGGCCTTGATTACAAGGCGAACCTGAAAGCGGGCGAACGCTTGTTGGTCCTTGGGGCTTCTGGCGGCGTTGGGCTGACAGCGGTTGAACTGGGCAAACTGATGGGGGCCAAAGTTATTGCGGTGGCCCGCAACGATGAAAAGTTGGCCATTTGCAAAGCAGCGGGTGCGGATCACCTTATCAACTCAGAAACCGATGACATCCGCGAGATCGTCAAATCCTTGGGCGGAGCAGACGTGGTGTATGATCCCGTCGGTGGTGACCAATTCAAGGCTGCAATGCGCGCCTGTAATCCTGAGGCGCGTATTCTGCCGCTTGGCTTTGCATCGGGTGAAGTGCCCCAAATCCCTGCCAATATCTTGTTGGTTAAAAACCTTACCGTGATTGGGTACTATTGGGGTGGTTACACCCGCGTAAACCCCAAGGTTTTGACCGACAGTTTTGAGACCCTGATTGACTGGTACACCGCTGGCAAAATCAAACCCCACATCAGCGCGACCTATCCACTAGACCAAGCGAACGAGGCGTTGGAATTGCTGCGCGCACGTAAGGCGACGGGCAAAGTGGTTGTGACCATTTCCTAACCGATAGTTAACGCAACCCTGCAAACGTTAACGCGGCGGCTTTGTTAATTCTTTGTGAACGGTGTCATGGTGCATGAAATGTACAGATTGGCGGTCAATCTGTACGGTTTGGCAAAATGGCCTGAAATTCAGCGATTTTGGTGGGATCAAACTGCACAGTTCATGCGGTGATCTGTACAGTTTAGTGGAAATTGATCACCGAACGGCGCATTAACGCCCCTTCATTCGGCCCCGAACAAGGGTGCGTTTTTTCTGTGCTTCACGGATGTACACGAACACGCCAGAGGCCAAGATCATCGCGATCCCCATCCAGACTTCCCAGACGGGTAATTCTGAGAAAATGAACCACCCCCAGAACACAGCTAAGGGCAATCCAATGTACTCAAACGGGGCCACAGTCGCGGCATCGGCCATGCGGTACGCCTGGCTCAATGCATAGCCGATTAAGGCTGAGGCAAAGCCCAGAAACCCGAACAACCAAAAGTCACTTTGTGCGGGCCATATCCATGCGCGCAGCAGGAATTGGATCGATGGATTGTCAGACCCTTCGGCAAAACGCCCATCGCCAGCTATGATGTAAAACCCAATAGAAACAACGACAAACGTTCCTTGGATGTATACGGCCAATGCCGAAGCTTTGCTTTTCACACCCAGCTTGCGGGTCAGCAATTGGTTCAACGCATAGGTCAGCGCAGCCACGACAGGCAGCAATAAAATCAAGCGCGAGGTGCCCAATGTATCAACGCCTTCCCACGGGCGCTGCATGATGACGACACCCAAGAAACCAAAGACCACAGCGCCCAAACGCAAGGGGCCAACCTTCTCTCCCAGAATGGGAATCGAGAGCAGGGTAATGAACAAGGGGGCCGCAAAAAACAGGGCGGTTGCATCGGCCAAAGGGATCGCAGCCAAAGCCACGAAGAACGTCATATTGGACGTCACAATCAAAAGTCCCCGTAAAACATGCAATCCGGGCTGATTAGTACGCAAAATCCGCCATCCACCTTCCATCTGAACAAAGATCAGGCTGAACATAATTCCAATGATCGAACGGGTAAAAACCATCTGATGCAAAGGGTAACCGCCAGACAGCTGCTTGATCAGCATGTCATTGATTGAAATAAAGAAAACGCCTGCTAGGACGAATAAAATTCCAATTGTGGCGTTGTTTTGGGGGGCTGTGCTCATGCAATTAGGCCTATCACGGAATTCGTTTTCAGCAATAGTAATGTGGATTTTTTGTGGTTAGGGTAAACCGACCAGAACGAGGGATTTGACCAGATGAAAATGACCGACACCCGCCAGATCAAAGCGGCTCCAGCAGAAGTATTTGCAGCGCTATTGGA
Source organism: Paracoccaceae bacterium (assembly GCA_023955215.1). Lineage (GTDB taxonomy): Bacteria > Pseudomonadota > Alphaproteobacteria > Rhodobacterales > Rhodobacteraceae > Ascidiaceihabitans. Next base: position 18,895 of record JAGSGK010000005.1, on the reverse strand, counting down.
CCCCGAAGTTCTGAAGGCATGTGTGCCCGGCGCGACCGAAGTGACTGGTAACCCGATGGATGGCTTTGAGGCGTCCGTGACGCAAAAAGTTGGACCTGTTAAGGCGACGTTCAAGGGGCAGGTTACCCTTTCTGATATGGTTGAAAATCAATCGCTTAGCATCGATGGCCAAGGCAAAGGCGGCGCTGCCGGATTTGCCAAAGGTGGTGCCAAAGTCACGTTGATTGAAACGGCGGATGGGTGTGAACTTAGCTATGATGTCGAAGCCAAAGTCGGTGGTAAATTAGCGCAATTGGGCAGCCGTATTATTGACGGGTTTTCCAAGAAAATGGCGGATCAGTTCTTTGGCAATCTGCAAGAACATCTTGAGGGTCCGGCAGAACCTGAAGCAACTGAAGACGCGCCTGAAGAGGGCGCGAAAAAAGGTTGGCTGGGCCGTCTGACTGGCAAAGAATAACGCGCACGACTTGTGCGTAATTACTCAGTGGTATCAGGCTGGTGAACTCCGTATTGGAGTGCACAAGCATTCTGTGGAGGCCGACATGGCAAACATTCTAGAAATCAAAGACCTGCGCAAATCCTATGACGGTGGGTTTGAGGCACTAAAAGGCGTGAATCTTGAAATCGAAGAGGGCGAAATTATTGCCCTGCTTGGCCCCAATGGTGCAGGTAAAACAACATTGATTTCAACGATTTGTGGCATCACCTCTGCAACATCTGGTGACGTTAAGGTTGCTGGAAACTGTATCAAAGATGACTTTCGCGCAGCCCGCAGTTTGATCGGTTTGGTGCCGCAAGAGGTTGCGCTTGAGCCGTTTGAGAAAGTCATAAACACAGTGCGTTTTTCACGTGGTTTGTTTGGTAAATCACGTGATGAGGCGGCAATTGAACACATCCTGCGCCGTCTGTCTCTTTGGGATAAACGCAACAATGCGGTCAAAGAATTGTCTGGCGGTATGAAGCGCCGCGTCTTGATCGCTAAGGCATTGGCCCACGAACCCCGGGTTCTGTTCTTGGACGAACCAACCGCAGGTGTTGACGTTGAGCTGCGCAAAGACATGTGGGACATCGTCGCTGATTTGAAAGCCGATGGCGTGACAATTATCCTGACAACACACTACATCGAAGAAGCTGAGGCCATCGCGGATCGCGTTGGTATCATTGCCAAAGGCGAGCTGTTGTTGGTCGAGGAAAAGGCCAAGCTGATGGCGCGAATGGGTAAGAAAGAGCTGGAGGTTCAGTTGACCGAACCGCTTGATACTATCCCTAAATCCCTTGCAAATTATGAGCTGTCGCAGACGCATGACAAAACATCGGTTGTCTATACCTACGACACCAGAGGTGAGCGTACAGGCATAACCCAGTTGCTGAATGACATCGCTGCTGCGGGTCTTTCTTTGCGCGATGTTTCCACACGTCAAAGCAGCCTCGAAGACATTTTCGTGACCTTGGTGCAGGAGGATGCAGCATGAATTGGACTGCAATCAAAGCAATCTACATATTTGAAATGGCGCGCTTTTTCCGCACCTTTTTGCAAAGCCTGATTTCACCTGTGATCTCGACGTCATTGTATTTCGTGGTCTTTGGTGCTGCTATTGGCAGCCGTATCGATCAGGTCGACGGCGTCAGTTATGGCGCGTTCATTGTACCGGGTTTGGTGATGTTGACGGTCATGACGCAGTCGATTTCCAACGCATCTTTTGGCATCTACTTCCCAAAATTCATCGGCACGATTTATGAACTCCTGTCCGCACCCATCAGCTTTTTAGAGATCGTTCTGGGTTATGTTGGCGCAGCAGCGACCAAGGCGATGTTCATCGGCGTTATCATCTTGATGACCTCTTTTTTCTTTGTCGATATTCAAATCGCGCACCCCATCGCGATGGTTCTTTTCCTTGTCCTGACATGCATCAGCTTCTCACTGTTTGGCTTTATCATCGGCATTTGGGCAAAGAATTTTGAACAGCTTCAATTGGTGCCTTTGTTGATCGTGACGCCCTTGGTCTTCTTGGGTGGGTCGTTCTATTCGATCTCTATGCTGCCACCGGTTTGGCAAACGATTTCAATGTTCAATCCGGTTGTTTACTTGATCTCTGGCTTCCGCTGGGCGTTCTTTGGGTTAGAAGATGTGCCTGTCGCAACCAGTCTTTTGGCGATCGGTTTCTTTACCGCGCTTTGCCTTGGGGCCGTATACTGGATCTTTAAAACGGGCTGGCGTATTCGCACTTAAATCCACATGCCCTTGTGTGGCGCGAGGGATCAACTAGATTGATTGATATGAAACGCTGGATACCTTTTCTGAAATCTGAACCAACTGTTGCTATCATCCGTCTTCAGGGCATGATCGCAAGCGGTGGACGCGGCGCATTAAATGATCAAGCACTCGCTGGTGTTATTGAAAAAGCCTTTGCGCGCGGCAAACCCGCAGCTGTTGCCCTAGAGGTGAATTCACCTGGTGGCAGCCCCGTTCAATCCTCATTGATTGGTGCGCGTATCCGCCGGTTGGCGGAAGAAAAGAACATCCCTGTTATTGCATTTGTCGAAGATGTTGCTGCGTCTGGTGGCTATTGGTTGGCTGCGGCCGCCGACGAAATATACGCTGATCCGTCATCCGTTGTTGGATCGATTGGAGTTATTTCTGCTGGCTTTGGTGCGCATGAGTTGTTGGCCCGTCAGGGCGTGGAACGGCGCGTTTACACGGCTGGTGAATCTAAATCGATGTTGGACCCTTTCCGCGAGGAACAGCCAGAAGATGTGGCCCGCCTCAAGGGGCTATTAAACGATATTCACGCCAATTTTATCGACCATATAACTGAACGCCGTGGTGCTAAGTTGGACCAAGAGGCAAGGTTGTTTACAGGCGAAGTTTGGTTGGCCAAGCGCGCCGTCGAACAGGGCCTGATTGATGGCATTGGTCACCTTAAACTGATGCTGAAAGAGCGATTTGGCAAAAAGGTCAAGTTCCGTCGTTATGGTTTGAAACGTTCGTTCATGTCACGTTTCGGAGCGCATATGGCGCAGGATGCAATGGCATCTGTTGAGGAACGTGCCGCCTACGCACAGTTTGGATTGTAAGATATGATTTTCAAACTGGTCACTCTGTTCCTTGTCTTCATCGCATGTCTTGCGATGCTTGGAAAAATGCACTGGATCGGTGGAAAACGCCTAGCAAACGCTAAATGCAAATCATGCGGACGGTTTCGTATTGGCAAAGGCCCCTGTGGCTGTGGGCAAAACAAAACCTAGTTTCCGACGTGTTTGGGAGGAGAGGTTCAATGACCAATAGTCTTGTCACTGGAGCAGGCCATCGACTTGGTCGTGCTATTGCGCTGTATTTGGCCACACGTGGTCATAACGTTGCTGTACATTATGCCACTTCAGAAGATGCTGCATTAAAGGTCGTCGCCGAAATTAAGGCGATGGGGCGCAATGCAATTGCAGTACAGGCTGATCTTTTGATTGAAGCAGATGCGCAGTCTTTAGTTGCGCGCGCAGCGGAGCAATTGGGCGGGCCGATCTTGTGTCTTGTGAACAACGCTTCGACCTTTGAGCATGATACTATCGTTTCGGCTTCACGCGAAACTTGGGATCACAACATGGGTAGCAATCTTCGCGCCCCATTTATCTTGACCCAAGCAATGGCGGCGCAGGACTTGCCTAAAAGGCTCGATCCCGAGGGTGAACCGATCGCGGTTGGATTGATTGTGAATATGGTTGATCAACGTGTGCGCAAGCTGACCCCTGATTTCATGACCTATACGCTGGCAAAGATGGGCCTGTGGGCTTTGACCCAAACCACGGCCCGCGCACTGGCACCAAACATCCGTGTGAACGCAATTGGACCGGGGCCAACGTTGCAAAACATACGGCAAAGCGACGAAGACTTTGCCAAGCAGCGCAGCGCCACCGTTCTAAAACGTGGCGCGAACCCATGCGATATCACTGCAGCTTTGGGTTATTTTCTAGATGCGCCTGCCGTAACGGGACAATTACTCTGTACCGATGGGGGACAACACTTGGGCTGGGAAACGCCCGATATTGTAGGGTGCGAATAGAGGTGACCGTCATTAGTTTTGCACCGCGTTCAGAAAGGTTACGATTTAATTTATAAAAGACCTTTGTTTTCAGTGTGTTGTGCGTCGGTAAGTTTTTTAGTATTTTATTTCAAAGGGTTATGTAATCGCCTATTTTTTGGGCAATTCAGTGAAGCGCCCAAAAAATAACGAAAATTACACAGTACGCTAAACTTATGGACAGAGTTATCCACAAGAACAGTGGACTAGTTAAAGCTTGATCCCGCTTGGGCTACAGTGCAGCTAAACAAAGAATCGAGTGCGACTCACATGGCGACTGATCACGAAGAACCACAGCCACAGGATGATATTCCCGTCCCGCAGGGTCACGAGGTTATTCAGGCATACTTAAAGACAATTGATGGATCCCCAGGTGTTTACCGGATGTTGGATCACGAAAGCCGCGTTCTGTATGTGGGTAAGGCGCGTAACCTGCGTGCGCGCGTTAGCAGTTATGCACGGCCAACAGGGCACTCTGGTCGCATTGCTCGCATGATTTCCATGACAACGTCGATGATGTTCCTAACGACGCGCACCGAAACCGAGGCGCTATTGCTTGAGCAGAACCTAATCAAACAGCTCAAACCTAAATTCAATGTGTTGCTGCGCGATGATAAGAGTTTTCCAAATATTTTGGTGACGGCGAAACACGATTTCCCGCAGTTAAAAAAACACCGTGGTGCCAAGAAAGAAAAGGGTAACTATTACGGCCCTTTCGCTAGTGCTGGAGCTGTAAACAGAACACTGAACCAGTTGCAGCGCGTGTTTTTGTTGCGGGACTGTACGGACTCCACCTTTGACAGCCGAACGCGCCCGTGTTTGCAGTTTCAGATCAAACGCTGCTCTGCGCCATGTGTGGGGAAAATCAGCCCTGACAACTATCGCCAAACGGTCAAGGATGCCGAGGACTTCTTGAACGGGAAGACGACAGCGATCCAGTCGCGCCTTGCCTCTGAGATGTCTGCCGCGTCCGAAGAACTGGAATTTGAACGTGCCGCCGCTTTGCGCGACCGGATCAAAGCGTTGACCCAAGTGCAAACGGCACAAGGTATCAATCCAAAGGGTGTGTCTGAGGCGGATATCATTGCACTGCACCTTGATGGCGGTCAGGCTTGTGTTCAGGTGTTTTTCATTCGCGCAAACCAGAACTGGGGGAACCATGATTATTACCCGAGAGTGGGTGCAGACATGGACGCTGCTGAGGTGCTTGAGGCCTTTGTAGGCCAGTTCTACGACACGCGCGAACCGCCCAAGCAGGTCATATTGTCCAATGAGATCGAGAACGTAGATTTGATGGCAGATGCTTTGTCGTTCAAATTGGGCCGCAAGGTCGAAGTACTTGTCCCCAAACGTGGTGAAAAGGCGGATCTTGTAGATGGTGCGTTGCGCAACGCGCGTGAAAGCTTGGCCCGCAAGTTGGCAGAAACCGCAAGCCAAGCACGCCTTCTCAAGGGGTTGGCTGAGGCATTCGACCTGCCAGCACCCCCCGAGCGAATTGAGGTCTACGACAACAGCCACATCTCAGGAACCAATGCTGTTGGTGGCATGATCGTTGCGGGCCCTGAAGGCTTCATGAAAAATCAGTGCCGCAAGTTCAATATCAAAGGGGAAGACATCACACCCGGTGATGACTTTGGTATGATGAAAGAGGTTTTGACACGTCGTTTCAAACGTCTGCTTAAAGAAGACCCCGATCGCGAACGCGGCATGTGGCCTGATCTATTGTTAATCGATGGTGGTGCAGGGCAGGTAAGTGCGGTGCGTGAAATCATGCAGAAATACGGTGTCGGTGACATTGCGATGGTCGGTGTCGCCAAAGGCGAAGACCGCGATGCGGGCAAAGAAGAATTTTACCGTACAGGTAAACGCCCCTTCGCTCTGCGTCACAATGATCCGGTTCTATACTTTGTCCAAAGGATGCGGGATGAAGTCCACCGTTTTGCGATTGGCACCCACCGTGCGAAGCGCAGTAAGGCGATTGGTGCGTCGCCCCTGGATGGCATCCCCGGTGTAGGCGCTGCACGAAAACGTGCATTGCTGGCCCATTTTGGGTCTGCCAAAGCAGTGGCCCGCGCGAACCTAGCTGATTTGGAAGTGGTTCCGGGCGTTTCAAAAGGTATGGCGCAAAAGCTATACGACTACTTTCAGCCAAGCTGATATTGGCAATTAACGAGAAATAGGCACCATTGTGTCGATGCTCCCCTTTTACCCAAGCCATAAGGTCGCTAACTGTAAGGCTATGAATTGGACAATACCTAACATACTGACAGCAATCCGTCTGGTCGCCGCTCCAATGGTCGCCTTGATGTTCTTATATTTCACACGACCCTACGCGGATTGGTTCGCGTTGGTCTTGTTTGTAAGCGCGGCCTTCACCGATTGGCTGGATGGTTACCTTGCGCGCAGCTGGCGCCAAGAGACCAAGCTGGGCGCGATGTTAGATCCGATTGCGGACAAGGCGATGGTTGTGATCGCGCTGATGGTGATCATTGGCTTCTCAAGCTGGTCTGGCTGGCTGGTACTGCCTGCCACAGTGATTTTGTTCCGCGAGGTCTTCGTATCTGGGTTGCGTGAATTCCTTGGCGATACAGCAGGCACCTTGAAGGTGACCAAACTGGCCAAGTGGAAAACCACTCTTCAGATGGTCGCGATCGCGGTCCTGTTTTCCCAAGGTGTATTTGAACATTACTTTGGCATGTCCATCATGGGCATGGACGAGGCCATGGTGAATGCTGTGCTTTCGGGTGGTGAAGAGGATTATCTTGGCCTTGGTTGGAAGCTGAAAGGCGCACAGTGGGCAGGTCAAATTGGCCTGATCTTATTGTGGATTGCCGCTGCCCTCACCGCGATCACTGGCGTCGACTATTTCCGCAAAGCGATCCCATATCTTAAGGACGACAAGTGATGGACGTGCTGTACTTCGCTTGGGTGCGTGAACGTATTGGCATCCCGCGCGAACAAGTCGAAACATCTGCTGCAACTGTTGCTGATTTGGTGGCCGAGCTACGTTTGCGCGAAGAACGTTATGAACTGGCGTTCTCTGATCTGACCGCGCTTCGAGTGGCTGTTGACCAAAAATTGACTGACTTCGATGCGCCGCTGGGTGGCGTGCGCGAGGTTGCATTCTTCCCACCCATGACGGGCGGTTAAGCAATGCGCGTTGTTGTTCAAGAGCAGCCTTTCGACATTGGCGCTGAAACGATAACCTTCGCGGCTGGGCACAAAGAAATGGGTGCGATCGTGACCTTCACGGGCATTGTGCGCGACCTCCCTGATGATCCATTGCAAGCGATGGAAATCGAACATTACCCCGGCATGACCGAAGCTGCCTTAACAGAGATTGCGCAAACAGCGATTGATCGTTGGGAGCTTGGTGATGCGCTGGTTATTCACCGCTATGGGCGTCTGGTTCCTGGTGAGATGATCATGATGGTGGCCACTGCATCCAAGCATCGCAAAGATGCGTTTGAGGCAGCAGAATACCTCATGGACTACCTCAAATCCCGCGCCCCATTTTGGAAGCGCGAGATCACTAACACTGGCGAAAGCTGGGTTTCGTCCAAGGCGGAAGACGAAGATGCGCTAACCCGCTGGTAAGCTTGGTTTTACAGGACCAACACCTCTTTAAGGCAATCAGCAAGCGGTGTGCCATCCATCAAAGGAAGAGCCGCGCGAAGTTTGGTGTCATCCACAGAATGGGGCAGGTTCCAAAGGTAACGCATCTCGTAGATTTCTTTGATTGTTGGTGAGAATAGACCAAGAAACGGAATCATAAACCATGGCATACTTCCGCGCTTCAGTTTGCGACCTGCCGTTTTCTCAACGGCTTCGATCAATTGATTGCCCGTTAAGCTGTAGCCCTTGAATCCGAATGTATCGAACTTGGGCAATGTGCTTCTAATCTCGGCAAGGCCAACCATCGCATTGGCCGCGTCAGGCAGGTACGCCCATGCATGGGGTTGGTCCGTTGGTCCGGGGTACATAATGCTTCCCTTAGAGACCTTGTTGGTGATGTGGCCGTCGAACCAATTACCTGATTGTTCTGCCTCGATAAAATCGCCAGCCCTTAGGATGATGGTTTGAACATTGGAAGCCGCGAATGCTCTCTCCATTGTCTCACGCAATTTACCTTTGCGGGTGGTTGGCGCATGGGGTGTGGTTTCAGTCAAAACAGCAGGCATTCCGCTACCATAATTGTAAACGTTGCCGGGGATCATCACAGTCGTACCGCTGTGGCGAGCTGCGGCGATCACGTTGGCTGTTAGCACGGGCATTACCTCTGACCAGGAAGGGTAGGGTGGGTTCAGCGCGTGAACGATCACATCCATGCCTGTGCAAGCCACCGTTAATGCGTCGACATCAGAGGCGTCACCGCTCAGTTGCTTGGCCCCCTTTAACGCGGGGATGGTCCAGTTGCGGCCAAACGCTGTTACGTCCCAGCCCGCGTCGAGGAATGCTTTTTGTGCTGCGCGACCAAAACGCCCTTTTGCGCCTAGGATAATAACGGATGATGGCATGATAGCTCCTATCGTGATTTGCGTTATGGGCAATCTATGCTATTCAATTTCAGACCGAAATTGGGCGAAGTTACATAAGGTTATTCAAAAATGAATGGTTTAAGTTTCATACCTGACTGGGCCCTGCTCCAATCATTCGCGAGTGTCGCCGCGCACGGGTCCTTGTCTGCGGCTGCACGGGCAAGCAAAACCAGTCAACCAACTCTTAGCCGCCACATCTCGACCCTTGAGCAGGCGTTGGGTTACCGCGTACTGCGCCGAACAGCGGGGGGGATCGAACTTACACCAGAGGGTACCAAGCTGGCCGCACAGGTGTCAAAGATGAGCGAAGTCGCGGCAGGTCTTGGGCAGGTCAGTGAGGGTACAAGCTTAAAAGGAACGGTGCGTATTTCGGCGAGCCAGATCGTTGCGACATATATCCTACCGGCGATCCTTAGCGAAATTCATGTGGAAGAACCCGATATCCAGATCGAGGTGGTGGCGACGGATGAAACCGACAATCTACTGCGCCGCGAAGCAGATATTGCGCTGCGGATGTATCAGCCGACTCAGCTGGATGTGATTGCCAAAAAGGTGACCGAACTTGAGTTAGGGATATATGCTGCCCATTCCTATCTTGAGCGCAATGACATGCCAAAACAGTCCAAAGACCTAATGGAACATGACCTAATCGGCTATGACCGCAGTGAGCTGATTATCGATGGAATGCGCAAGATGGGCTACACCATCACTCGAGATTTTTTTAAATTCCGCAGCGATGATCAGGTGGTGTGCTGGCAGATGGTTCTGGCGGGTTTTGGGATTGGGTTTAACCAAGTGCTGATCGGGGACGCTGACCCACGGGTGCAGCGCATAGCCCCTGAAATGCCAATTGGGACAATACCAATATGGCTGGCAGCACATACGGGTCTAAAAACAAATCCACGGGTGCGGTGCGTCTTTGATGCGCTTTATGCGCGCATCCACAAACTGCGTTAAGTTTGGTTGATGCTCTCGATGTAGCGGCGCATTTCTTCGGTCTCGTGACGAGCATCACGAAGACCATCCATCGCCGCGCGTAATTCAGCCTCTGTTTGGTTCAGCTGGTTGGTCAACTCTGCCTCACGTTGCTGAAGATATGTGATCGCTTGATCACGTGTTTCTTCGGCTTCATGCAGTTCTTGGCTCATGCGATCCAACTCTGCCACATCGCCTGCTGCCACGCGGGTAAAGCGGTGCACCAGCCAGTTGGCAAACCAACCAAGGCAAAATGCAACGAACAGAATAATCGCTGTAGCGACTACGAATTCAGTTCTGCTCATCGGTTTTCCCTTCACTAGGCTCTGTATTCTCAGACTGAGGTGTATTGCTTGTTTCTGCAATAGTTTCCAGCGTTGTTTCACCCTCATCTGCAGATGCAGCAGGGCGTATCAATTTAAACTCAATGCGACGGTTGGCTTCGCGGCCTTCTTCGGTGTCGTTGTCTTGCAATGGTAGGCTTTCACCGTAGCCTTTTGCCGAGAACGAAGAGGTCAGAACGCGGCGCGCTCTTAGTTCGTTCAAAACAGACTGTGCGCGGCTTTGGCTAAGGGCGAGGTTCATTTCTTCGCGACCCTGGCTGTCGGTGTGCCCCTGAATTTCCAAGCGAATGTCACCGCAGGTTTTGAGCAACTCGGCGATCTTGTCCATCGTGTCCAAAGTGGATGCGTCAATCGTGGCGCTGCCAGGTTCAAAGCTGATTTGGCCCGTGGACACAATCTGGCGAACATCCGCTTCGCATTCTGCAGGTTCTGGAATGCCCGCAACAGGATCAAGTTTCTCTTGATAGGTTACGTCGACTTCGAATTCTTGTGCTTCACCAAGTTTAGTTGCCAAAAGTGTTGCAATCGCGCGGCTTGCATCAGGATCGCCTGTATTGCCGCGCACGCTCATGGTTGTGGGAGTTACAGTGACGGCACCGTTATTCAGCCCTGAGAGGGCCTCTAGCCCAGTCAGAACACGTGCTGGCCAATCGTTTGGCAGGCCGTCTACCACGCGTGTGGCAATATAAACTTTGTCTGAACCAAAGCGCGCCTTGGCATAGCTGTCCACGACAGAGCGCAGGTTGTCGCTCACCAATCGGCCGCGCAACTGCACCTGACCTTCAGGGCTTAGGGTCGCGGTGAATTCTGGGGGACCTTGGTCGGGGTCAACGGTTTCTGGCAGCTTTGCGTACAGGGCAAAGGCGTCTGGCAACGAGGTTTCCAATTCACCTACGACACGGTCAAATTGACCCTCTGCAGTGCCTTCAGCCCCAATCAAAGTGATGTCAGCGTTTGATATTGTGACGGATCCACCGCCCAACTCAGCCAAGGCTTTGATACTGTCATTAACGGCACTGGACCAATTTGCGCTTGGGACGCCCATACCAACCGTACATTTCCCATCACCGGCCAAACCTGCGTCCTTAGCGGCGGCAAGAATAACCGCTTTGGCCTCTTCAGTATCAGCCGAACAGGCGTCAAACCGTGCACCTGTTTCGTCGATCAAGAAACGCAAAGTAAATGGTGTGATCACTGGACGTGGTGCCGATATATCAAGGCGCATTCGCAAACCCGGAGGGGCCGCACGGTTCAGCCGCTTTTCGAGTGCTGCTTTATCCTCAGCGCTGTCAGTAATGGCTGTAATTGAAACGCGTCCAGCCGATACTGAAACCTTAGAACGGGGCAATTGTTCCATCTCGGTCAGGGCAAAGGCAAGCGCATCATCCCAACCTTCAGGGGTCGGATAGTCAGCGCTTTCAATTAAATCAGTTACTTTGCCGTTTCCGCTCATTGCAGAAAAACGGTCTAAAATATCGTCGCGGTCTGTCTGTGTTGGAATAAGCCCGATGACTGAGATCCCAGAATCATTGCGCAAAATTTCAGCGGAAAAGCGCGGTGGTGCAATGGCAGCGGATGCCTCAACCTGCATATTATCGATAACGCGGGCGGCATCCACAATTGTGCCAGCTGTACTAAGGGCTGCAAAGCGTGTGGCCTCAGTTGGTGCAATGCCCTCAAGGGTCACCTGCAAGCCATCGGCTTCGACTTCTGCCCACGGCATTTCTGCTGTGTCCAGCGCTTGGCGCACGCCAATCTCTGACGTTTCCTCGATCAACTTTACGGAAAAGCTGGCCGCTACAAGTGAAACAGCGGCCGCTGAAACAAAGGTAATGGCAACAATGGCGATCGCGGACAGACGCATGGGCGTTTTCATCTCAGTTGTGGGGCCAAACGTGGCGTAATGCACTGATACGCTGTGAGGCTGCGTGATTCAATCAAGCGAACAGAGCAATTGCAAAAAACAACAGCGGAATCATGCCGGTGTCCCGGTTTACGCGAAACAATTGCATGCATTTTGCTGGATCGTTGATGTCCAAGCCACGTAATTGCCATGCCATATGCCATCCCATCGCCCACGGCCCTGCCAAAGCAAAGACCATGGCTAAGGCGGATGCGTCAGGCAATGCGCTGAAAATCACGGCAATCCCCATCAATCCAACAGTCAGTGCTAGAAAGCGGCGCAGCCAATCCGGTGTTTTTTCTGCAAATAAGCGCGCGGTTGATTTCACACCAATGAGCGCATCGTCTTCGATGTCTTGATGGGCATAAATCGTATCGTAAAACAGGGTCCATGCGATACCCGCTAAGTACAAGACAACGGCGGGTGCCTCCAAGCGGCCGGTGTGCGCAGTCCACGCTAGCAAGGCCCCCCAATTGAACGCAAGTCCAAGGAAAACTTGGGGCCACCACGTAAAGCGTTTGGCAAAGGGATAAACTGCAACAGGGATTAGGGCCAAGACGCCTAACCTGATCGCTGCGGTGTTGAATGTCAGCAAAATACAGAAGGAAATAAGGGCCTGAAGCCCCATCCATACCAACGCAGCTTTGCCACTCACCTGTCCGGATGGGATTGGTCTGGATCGTGTTCGCTCAACTTGGGCATCAATGTCTCGGTCGGTGAAATCGTTCCACGTGCACCCTGCGCCGCGCATCAGCCACGCACCTGCAGCGCAGCCGACAGCGATCCATAGATCGTGCCAGCCCATTTGTTGGTCGCTCAACATAGCAAGCATCAAACCCCACCAACATGGGATCAAAAGCAGCCACGTCCCGATAGGACGATCAGCCCGCGAAAGGCGCAAACATGGACGCGTCCACGGCGGGGCCCATGTATCGACCCAATTGTTTTTTACTGCATCTGCGACGTGACCATCTGGTGCTGGCGTATTCTCTTGCATATGTATCAACTCATGACAGCTAAGATCCGCCTTTACATAGACGCAGCCCTCAGTGCAGGGCAATCAGTTCCTTTAACAAAGGAGCAGGCACATTACCTATTTGGCGTGATGCGGCTTTCATTAGGCGCGCAAGTTCTGTTGTTTGACGGGGTGAACGGTGAATTTATTGCTGATGTCGTCGAAGCAGGAAAACGCAGCGGCACATTGTTGATCGCATCTCAAACGCGTCCATTGCAGATGCCACCCGATTTATGGCTGCTTTTCGCACCAATCAAAAAGACCCGTACAGATTTCATCGTTGAGAAAGCCGCCGAAATGGGCGCGTCACGTATTGTGCCTGTGCAGACGGAATACACCAACTCGGGCCGTATCTCACAGGAACGCTTGCAAGCCCACGCTGTTGAAGCGGCAGAGCAATGTGGCGGCACCTACGTTCCGAAAGTGGATGAAATGAAGCGATTGGGTCGCGTCTTGAACGATTGGGACACGTCACGCCAAATCATGTTCTGTGACGAAGCAACCGCCAATGATCCCGCAACCCCGTTTGAAGGTGGTGCAGGGCCTTGGGCAATTCTGATCGGGCCAGAAGGTGGATTTTCGCCTAATGAACGCAAACGGTTGCGAGGGTTGGAGTATGCCCACGTTGCCCAATTGGGACCACGTATTCTGCGTGCAGACACCGCAGCCGTCGCCGCGCTGACCCTGTGGCAAACAGCGTTAGGGGATTGGAAATGAGCTTTATCCGTCCAGAAGCTGCCGCCGGAATGAACCGCTGGCGAGAGGCGCTTTATGGTGGCGTGATTCTGGCCTTGGGCCTGTTCTGGATTTTTGGCTCACGCGGTTTGCTATATTTGCTGGGCTTTCCAGTTGCGATAGTTGCGCTGATCCTGATCTGGGTTGGTATCCAACGGGGCCGTTTTCGCACTGACGCGGGTGGTGCGGGCGCTGTCCAGATTGATGAGGGGCAGATCGCTTACTTTGGCCCGATGACGGGTGGTGCGGTAGCCTTGGCTGATCTAGAGCGCCTCACACTTGTGCGCAGCCTCAAACCAGCGCATTGGCGTCTGGATACACCCCATGCTGATAGCTTGCTAATCCCAGTCAATGCTGCTGGATCAGAGGCCTTGTTTGATGCCTTTGCGACATTGCCTGACCTCAAAACCGAACGTATGTTAAGTGAGTTGAACGGATCTGATGATCAACCAGTTGTGATCTGGGAAAAGCGCACAATGCGCCCCGCACACCTCAGGTTACATTGACTCCGCTTTCAATTCGCATCATCCCTAAATTCCTGAACTCAGCCAATCTTGGAGCTATGTCATGTCCATTCCACAAACCGGCGGCGGACCTATCGAACATCACGACCAATTGGCCGAATATTTGGCTGAGGGATGCAAACCAAAAGCAGATTGGCGCATCGGGACCGAGCACGAGAAGTTTGGCTATTGCAAAGACACGCTAAAGCCACTGCCATTTGAGGGCGAACGATCCATCGTTTCCGTTCTGGAAGGGTTGCGCGATCGTCATGGGTGGGCCGAAGTGCGCGAAGGCGGTCACTTGATCGGCCTAGAAAAAGACGGCGCGAATGTTTCTTTGGAGCCAGGTGGGGCACTTGAGTTATCCGGTGCACCTGTCGAGACGATCCATGAAACATGTGATGAGGTGAACGTTCACCTGCGAGAAGTCAAAGAAATTTCAGACGAAATTGGTGTTGGTTTCATCGGTTTGGGAGCGGCTCCAATTTGGCAGCACGCGGAAATGCCCTTGATGCCCAAGGGCCGCTACAAGCTGATGGATGCCTATATGGACAAGGTCGGCACCGCTGGCACGACCATGATGCGCCGCACCTGTACGGTTCAAGTGAACCTAGATTTCGGGTCCGAGGTCGACATGGTGCAAAAACTGCGCGTGGCTTTGGCCTTGCAGCCTGTTGCGACGGCATTGTTTGCGAACTCTCCCTTCTTTGAGGGGAAACTGAACGGGCATAAATCGTGGCGTGGCCGCGTGTGGCGTCACCTTGATGACGATCGCACTGGCATGTTGCCATGGGTGTTTGAAGACGGCATGGGCTTTGAACGCTGGGTTCAATATGCCCTCGATGTACCGATGTATTTTGTCTATCGCGATGGGAAATATATCAACGCATTGGGCATGTCGTTCCGCGATTTCCTAAAGGGAAATCTACCTGCATTGCCGGGCGAAACACCAACGCTATCTGATTGGGCAGATCACCTAACGACGGCCTTCCCAGAGGCGCGTATCAAGAAATTCATGGAAATGCGCGGTGCCGATGGTGGGCCGTGGCGCCGTTTGTGTGCGCTTCCTGCATTTTGGGTTGGTCTGATGTATGACCAAACCGCTTTGGACGGCGCATGGGATCTGGTGAAAAACTGGACCGCAGAACAGCGCGAAGAATTGCGCATTGCAGCTTCTGTTGACGGATTGCAGGCTAAGGTTGATGGTATCAACATGCATGACATTGCGCGCGAAGCGGTGGCGCTAAGCCACAGTGGCTTGGTCGCACGCGGGCGCAGCGGCGCCGGTGGTATGGTTCCTGATGAAACACATTTCTTGAACGCGCTGCATGAAAGCATCGAAAGCGGAAAAACACCTGCTGACGAATTGCTAGATCGCTATCACGGCGATTGGAATGGCGACATTTCCAAAGTGTTTGGCGAATATTCTTACTAAAGGTAGGGGCGGTGCCCCTACGACCTTAAGTTTTCGCGCCAATCTTTGGCTCTGTTCCAAGACGAATGCGCGTGATGTTTTCGCGGTGGCGGAAAAACACCATTAGTGTCAGGAAAATGCCCATGAACAGGGCGGAACCGCCACCCATCAAGACCAATAGAAACGTAGACGCAGCGGCTGAAACCAACGCGCCCATTGACGAGATGCGCCAGCCAAAAGCGCCAATCAACCATGCAACGCAACATGCTACACCCACTGGAAACGAATAAGCCAGCATGATGCCAAGGAATGTTGCAACACCTTTGCCACCTTTAAACTTCAGCCAGATTGGGAAGCAGTGGCCCAGCATCGCCATGACCGCAGCGAGTTGCGCCGCATCTTCACCTGCAAAATTACGAGCCAATAAAAGGACAACTGCACCTTTGGCAGCATCAAAGATCAACGTAAGTGCAGCGGCCTTCTTGTTGCCCGTGCGCAGAACATTCGTCGCGCCGATATTCCCAGAACCAATGTCGCGCAGGTTTCCAAGGTTCATCATGCGGGCCACAACCATCCCAAACGGAATTGAGCCAAGAAGATAACCGATGGTTGCCCAAAGGGTCAGAACAACGGCTGAGTTTTCGATAATAGGCATTGCTTATGTTCCGTATACTTTGTTGCCGCTGACGTAGGTTGCGATCACTTTACCCTGCATCCGCTGCCCGTCAAATGGCGTGTTGCGGGATTTAGATTTCAGAGTGGCGCGGTCCATTACGAATGGCACGTTTGGATCAAACAGGACCAAATCTGCGGGTGCTCCAACGCTTAGGCGTCCAGAAGGCAGGCCAAGGCGTGAAGCAGGGTTGAATGACATTGCGCGCCATAGGGTCGGCAGATCAATTATATCGGCATGAACCAAGCGCATAGCGGCGGGCAGGAAGGTCTCCAAAGCAACGGCACCGCTTGCGGCCTCTTCAAAGGGCAGGCGTTTGCTTTCTTCATCTTGGGGTGTGTGCATCGAACTGATAATATCGATCAGGCCAGAGGCAACAGCTTGCGCAATCGCAAGGCGGTCTTCTTCTTCGCGCAACGGTGGCTTGATCTTAAAGAATGTTCGGTAATCTGCCACGTCCAGCGCGTTCAGCGTTAGGTGGTGTATCGACGTACCTGCAGTGATGTCTAGACCGTTTGCTTTGGCACGCTCCAATGCTGGCAACGCCCGCGCGGTCGTGATCTGATCGGCGTGATAGCGTGCGCCTGTCATCTCTACCAATGCGATGTCGCGATCTAACCCCATGCGCTCGGCCATGGCCGTTACGGCAGGTAGGCCACGCAAAGATGCGAATTTACCTGAAGTGACAGCAGCCCCTTTGCTCAGAATTGGCTCTTGAGGGTGTGCGATAACCAATGCGCCCAGCGAACGGGCATAGGTCAATGCGCGGCTGAATACTTTGGTGTCTACAATCACGCTGTCACAATCGGTAAAGGCAACGGCACCTGCGTCTTGAAGAAAACCGATCTCCGTCATCTCGCGACCTTCGCGCGCTTTGGTCAAAGCAGCCATTGGGTGGACGTGCACAGGTGCGGCCTCGCGGGCGCGGCGGATTACGAACTCAAGTGTTTCAGGGTTGTCGATCGTTGGATCTGTATCGGGACGTGTCACCATTGTGGTAACGCCGCCAGCAGCGGCGGCTTGGCCTGCAGTGCGAAAGCTCTCTTTGTGACGTTCGCCCGGTTCACACACTTTTACGCCGATATCGACAATGCCCGGAGCCAGATATTTACCTGCGCAATCGATAACGGTCGCACTGTCATCCGTCGTGGCCGCGTCATCGTAAACCGCGACAATCATGCCGTGCTCAATAAGTAAGCTGCCAAGTGTTTCTGTCGCGGCTTCAGGGTCAATCAAACGAGCGTTTGTAAACAGGGTGCGGTTTGGGTGTGTCATGAGCCAATCCATATGATGAGGCCGGTAAAGGCGAACATAAACAACAGGGCATAGGTGGCGATGCGCCCAGACATGGCAGCCTGCGAAGGGACTTTCTTTGCAGGTTTGATTTCATCGTTACCAGTGCCCAATTGCGCACTGTCATCGGGGAGTTTTTTGAATGTCACAGGCGTGCCTTCAGTGAAAAATGTCGCGATATGGCGCAGAGGTGATTGTGGATGAAGCGTTTGTTTGTCTTGGCCAAAGGCTGATGAAAACACCAGCAGCACATGGCCTTTGATTGCGTCCAGCTGAACGCGCATTTCGTCAATTTGGTCCTCTGGAACTTCGCCGCCGGTCATCAAGTATCCAGCAAGGCCAAGACCCTCAAGGTCGCTGATCGGGAACACATCAACAAAGGTTTCATCCAAGTGCGCCGCGCCTAATGCGGTTTTGGCATCAAACGTATCCATTTGATCAGATGGCATGTCGATCGCAAACAGGCGGATCACACCAGTCTCAAACGCGGGAACTTGCATTGTTGTGCTCATGACGCTGCCTCAGACGCCACGGCGGTGTGAAGGGTTTCACAAACAGCTTTTGGGTTGTTTAGGTAAAACATCGTGACCGCAGTTCCGTTGCGCAGGCGCAATTGAACGTTCCATAAAAAGCGCTGATGAACTGATGTTATTTCGGAAAGCGGAAGGGCGCGTTCTTCCATGTCTTCGTGGTTATTTTCGTAAACCAACTCGTTTGGTGTCAACGTCCAGATGGATTTGCGGTGGGCCAACCACTGTGTGAAATCATCAAGGACAAACATGTACATCACGCACAGCGCAATCGAGGCCGCAAATGCAGCCGTTCCGCCCACAAACGGCCAAACTGGCGAAATCATCACAAAGGTCACCAAGAAAACACCGCAACAGCGCAAGCCAAAGGCCCGCAGCGAGGGTTGCCATATTTCTATTGGTTCAAGGCTCATGCAGTGCCTTTTAGATTGCGTGCCAAAAGGTCCATTACGGCCATGCGCACAGCGACACCCATTTCAACTTGCTCTTGGATAACGCTGCGGTTGATGTCGTCAGCGATGTCGCTGTCGATTTCAACGCCACGGTTCATTGGGCCAGGGTGCATAACAATCGCGTCGGGTTTTGCATGGGATAGCTTTTCAGCGTCCAGACCATAGCGGTGGTAATACTCACGCTCTGATGGGATAAACCCACCGTCCATCCGTTCCTTTTGCAGGCGTAACATCATCACGACATCTACGTCTTTTAGGCCCTCGTCCATGTTGTCGAACACCTCGACACCGAACTCTTCGATACCCGATGGCATCAATGTTGGCGGACCGATCAGGCGGATGCGGTTTTCCATCTTGCCCAAAAGCATGATGTTGGAACGGGCAACGCGACTGTGAGCGATATCGCCGCAAATTGCGATAGATAGGCGGTGCAAACGGCCTTTGGCG
>JAGSGK010000057.1 GCA_023955215.1 Paracoccaceae bacterium | reverse complement strand
GGGGTTCAAAGAGGTGTCGTTTATGGACGAGCCCGAGGCGGCGGCGATTGCAAGCGGCGCGTTGGAACAGTCGGGCGAAGTTGGGCTGATCGTCGACATCGGCGGTGGAACGTCTGACTTTTCGCTGTTCCGCTCTGGTGAAGAGGCCGTTGAAATTCTCGCCAACCACGGTGTGCGCGTGGGGGGCACTGATTTTGACCGCGCCATCAATATTGATCGTGTGATGCCACTGCTGGGCAAAGGCGGCACTTTGCGCAAATGGATTGGCGAGGGATCATCGCCCATTCCCCATTCGATTTTCAACGACATGGCCACATGGGAAAAAATCCCATTCCTTTACACCGCACAGAACCGCCGTTTGGTCGAGGAAATGCTGACCCTTGCGCATGAGCCGGACAAGTTGGGGCGTATGGCATCGGTGCTGGAAGACGAGCTGGGGCATGAATTGTCCTTTGCCGTGGAGCAGGGAAAAATCGCCGCCAACTCTGGCGATGCGGATGCGGTGATTTCACTGGGCCTGATCGAGCGCGGATTGTCCGCCCATTTGGGCACGGATGATTTGGGCGTGATTTTGGATGAATACTCCAAGGCGCTGCACGGCGGCGCGGCGGAAACCCTGCGCTTGGCGGGATTGGACGCGGGCGATGTGCAGCGGGTGATTTACGTGGGCGGGTCAAGCCTGCTGACGCTGGTGTCGGACACGATGAAGGCGCAGTTTCCGGACGCGGAGCACTCGTTTACAGAGGTGTTCACGGCGGTGACGGATGGGCTGGCGATTGCGTCTGGGCGAGGGTAGGGTTTTCGCGGTAACGAATGTCTGCTTCGAGCCCAAATTGACGGCACCCTCCCCAATGTTCTACATATCTGCCGGTCATCAGAAGGTCATTTTCCATGCCATCCTTAGTTGTCCCTGAATTCGCAGTTTCTGATTGGGTCAAATCTCGAAAGTTCTACTGCGAAATTTTGGGCTTTGCGTGCCTTTATGACCGTCCAGAAGAAGGTTTCAGTTACCTTAGCCTCGACGGCGCTGAACTTATGATTGATCAGATTGGCGAAGGAAGAACATTTGACGACGGGCACTTACCAACCGAATACCCGTTTGGCAGAGGTTTAAATGTACAGATACAGGTCGAAGATATCGCGCCAATCACAAGCGCACTGGTAGCGGCTAAAATCCCGCTTTACCTTGACGTTGAGGACAAATGGTATCGGAAGGACGATAGCGACGTTGGGAACCGTCAATTTGTCGTAGCTGATCCTGATGGATACCTGCTGCGTTTCTTTCAATCACTCGGCTCAAGGGGGCATTAAGTCCCGCACAGCAGACATCTGGTCTTCCCCCTCGCCAACCCTCTTAACCTCAGATAAACCCCTCGTATGTCACATATTGAATCACTCTTTGTCACCCGTCTTTACCGTGCTCAGCTGTCCGAAATGGGCAAGGGAGTGGATCACGATGAACTTGAAAACTCTTGCTGGTCCATCGCCAATGACGATGAAGCAGGCCAAGAATGGTGCGAGGAGAACGGCTTTCCTGGCTATACCAGTTATGCCTCTTTGACCGACCTTGGCTGGCGCTTTCCTATCTTTGCCGATTTGATCAAGGTTTTGGACAAGCACGTGGCTGCCTTTGTCAAAGATCTGGATTTTGATCTGGATGATAAGAAGATCACGTTGGATTCATTGTGGATCAACATTCTGCCCCAAGGTGGCGTGCATACATCCCATATTCATCCGCACAGCGTGATCAGTGGCACGACCTATGTGAACATGCCCACGGATACGAGCGCGATCAAGTTTGAAGACCCCCGTTCCGCCATGATGATGGCCGCGCCTGTGCGCAAAAAGGACGCCCGCGACGAGATGCGCAGCTTCTTTTACGTGGCCCCAGATGTGGGCGATGTGTTGCTATGGGAAAGCTGGCTGCGTCACGAGGTGCCGGTGAACATGGCCGAAGATGAGCGGATCAGCATTAGCTTTAACTATGGTTGGGGTTAAGTTGGCGGCGGGAAATTTCTCGCCGTTTTCGTTTCTAAAACCGCTCGGCCCGCAGCACTTCGCAGTCGCTGATTGTGACGACGCCGATGTGGCGTTCGATCACGTCGGATAGGCTTTCGAGCAGCTTGGGCAACCGATCAGGATGCACAACGCAGATCACTTGCACCATTCCCCCTGCGCGTCCCACTTGTCCTTCGCGGCTCCATGGGCCGGACCGCCCTGATCCGCCAAGGACCGGTACGATGGTGAACCCTGTCACGTCTGCGGCCTCAAGCGTTGTGCGCAGGCGGCGTTCCATTGGTGCCTCGATAATGATGGCGACGCGTTTGGCTGGATGGGTTTGCATTGGCTTATCCTCCGGTCAGGGCTGTGGCGAGGCCAAGGTAAAGTGGCAGGCCAAGCGTTAGGTTGAATGGGAATGTGATGCCCAGCGATAGGGTCAGGTAAACGCTGGGGTTGGCTTCGGGCACAGCGACACGCATGGCCGCTGGCACCGCGATGTAGGAGGCGGAGGCTGACAGCACCATGAACAGGAACACGCCGCCTGTGGACAGCCCAAGGACCATGCCGACCACGACACCCACGAGTGAGCCAACGATGGGCATTAAGATGCCAAAGGCAACAAGGCCGAGCGATATGATGCCACGGCTTTCGCGTAATCCACGGCCCGCAATCAACCCCATATCCAGCAGGAAGAGGCACAAGACGCCCTTGAACGGGGCAACAATGAACGCTTCGATCTCTTTCAGTCCTTCGGGGCCAGTGACCATCCCGATGATGAAGGCACCAACCAGCAAAACGATCGATCCGTTCAGCATGATTTCACGCCATAGGGTTGCGTCCATGCGGGCCTCGGATTTGGAACCTGTGCTGATCAACCAAAGGGCGGATAGGATCGCGGGGGCTTCCATCGCGGCGGCGACGGCAACCATGTAGCCCTCGGATTCCATTCCAAGGCTCTCAAGGACCGAGGTCGCCGCCACAAAGGTCACGATTGAGATCGAACCGTAATGTCCCGCGACGGCAGCGGCGTTGGTGCGGTCCAGTTTGGTCATGACGCGCAACATACCGAAGGCGATTATTGGCAGGGCGGCGGATAGGAAAATACCAGCAATCAGGCTGGTCCCAAGGGCCAGATCAATACCGTGTAGGGAAACGCTTACCCCACCCTTAAACCCGATGGCGAAAAGCAGGTAGATCGACAGGAATTTAGCGGCTGCTTCGGGAATACTAAGGTCTGATCGGGCGAGGGATGCGAACAATCCAAGGGCAAAAGCCAGAATAAGGGGTGAGCCAAGGTTGGCCAGCGCGAGATCAAGATATTTCATTAAATGGGCCCCGATAAATGCATTACCGAAGGATATGGGGTGGGGGCTTCAGGATACAATTGGATTCGGTAATAAATGCGCATTGTTTCGCGGATTTACATAGTTTTGTTCCCCTAGGTTAAGGCTTCTGTAGGGCGTGCAGCAGTGGAGTTGTTTTTATAACACGGCGCGAACATTCCTTTGAGGAATGCGAAAGCCACGCTATTTCCCTTTTTGAGCCGTTTTTGGGCCACATTTTCAGGGCATTAGATAATGAACAAAGTACCGTTTCAGTGCGAAAGGAAGTGTCCAAATTCTGACAGTAGAATAGGTCAAAAGATAACAGCGCTGATCGCTGGGTAAAGTTGATATTAAAGGGGAAAAGTGAAATAAAAATACGTTCTGGCGCGGCGATGGATGAAGTCGCAACTTAAGTTGATAACCGAATTTGAACCAGGTCGTTATGTGAAAGTCTCGTGTTAAAGAGTGTCCCAACCCTCAGAGCGCTTACTTTCATTCTACTCAATGTGACAGAGCACTAAGCTCTGCGCATTTTCGCTGCGCGCATGTGTGCGTATCTAATTCAAGTGATCTTAAGCTTTAGGTCGCAGTCTACAACCAGATGGAGGGCACAGGAATGGCATTTACAAACGAACTGACCGGCGCAAGCGGCAGCTTTACTGCTGGTGGTACGACTGTAAATTATACTGCTTTTGCAGTGGGCGGTGCTTTAGACACCTACGGTGCTGGTTACGGCGACATTGATGGCACCAACTATTGGCTGGGCAATGGTTCCGAAAGCCCTGAAACCTACACTTACACTTTCGACCAAACAATTTCTGGGTTCCAAATTAATGTAAATGCCCAGAATGCCGTCGAAAATATTGATTTTCTGATCAACGGCGTTGATGTCAATCTGAACAGTTTGATTGCGAGTGGGCAGGTTACCGTCGTTACGCAAGGAAATGGGTCCGTCGATGGCAACGGCGATCTCGCTGGTAATGATGGCAACGCTAGCGCTGGCAACTCAACCATCTTGCAGTTCAACATGCCTGTCGACTCACTCGCATTAACGCACGGTGGAACCGGAAATGGGTCCCTCGTTGAAATTCTTGTTAGTGACCAATTGGCCCAAGACGGTATTGTCGAAGGCACGACAGGCAATGACTTAATAAATGCTGCTTATGCTGGCGATCCCGATGGGGACATGGTCGACAACAACGATGCGATCCTTGGGGTTGCAGACGAAGATGTGATCATTGGTGGTGGCGGCAACGATACGATTTACGGGGGTGCTGACGACGACTCGATCGAAGGTGACGGCACACTGCCTGCAGGTGGTGTAAGCGCAGATGGTAACGACGCTATCTTCGCTGAGGCTGGCAATGATACTGTATCTGGAGGTGGTGGTGCTGACACCATCGACGGCGGAACCGGTAACGACTCTCTTTCCGGTGACAAAGGTGACGATAGTATCAGCGGTGGCACCGGTGATGATACGCTATTTGGTGGTAACGGTAGTGACACACTGAATGGCGATGACGGTGACGATGTCATTAACGGCGAAAGTGGCGACGACATTATCACTGTTGGCGTTGGTGACGTGGCGGACGGTGGCTGCGCTGCAGATACCTTTAACTTGGATTTTGCTCAAACAAGCACTTCAGCTTCCAGCACGGTTACGATCGATGGCGGGACAAGCGCAGGTTCGGGTACTGATTACGACACATTGGACTTATCGGGACTGGGTGAATTTACTCTTACCGAAACAACTGATGCAGATGGTGATTCAACCAGCGGCACCGCGGTTTTTGACAGTGGTCAAACCGTAAGCTTCAGCGAAATTGAGAACCTTATAACTTGCTTTACGCCTGGTTGCCTTATTCAAACAGACCGTGGTGAAGTAGCGGTCGAAACGCTGAAGGTCGGGGATCTGGTCAAAACCCTTGACCGTGGCATGCAGCCAATCCGCTGGATTGGATGCCGCAAACTGGATGCTATTGACCTGACGGTGGCACCAAAATTACGTCCAATCCGTATTTCTGAAGGTGCCATGGGCAATGGATTACCTAAGCGTGATCTTGAGTTATCCCCACAACATCGCGTCCTTGTGTCCTCGAAAATCATAAAACGGATGTTTAAAACTGACGAAGTCTTAGTTCCAGTGAAAAAGCTGGTTGAGATTGAAGGCATTGATGTCGTGGATTGTGCAATTGGTACAACGTACTTTCACCTGCTGTTCGATCACCATGAAATTGTTTACGCAAACGGGTTACCATCAGAGAGCCTATATCTTGGACCGCAGGCGTTGAAATCGATCTCAGCAGAAGCGAGAAATGAGGTCGTGGCATTGTTTCCCGAAATCCTTGATCGAGATTTCCTTCAAGTTGAGGCCAGGCCTTTTCTTGAAAGAGGTAACACTATCAAGAGGATGGTTATGCGGCATGCGAAAAACCACCAGTCCTTCGCGGTGGAACGCTGGTAGATTATTCGAGCGTAAACCCGTAGTTGCCGTCCAATATACACTGGCTTCAAATGCGCTGACGTAATGATTGGCTCTTGGTGTGCCAGCTCTTTATGTCGTCGAGCTAAATGGCGGTATGGTTCTCAGAGCAAAATAAATCACAGCTACAAAATGGGTTAACCCGTCACGGGAATAGAGGTGCGTTGATCGCATCGTTGATCAACCGATAGACGATGCCCTTGCCAAGGTCATGTGCAGATCTGCCGTTTTGATTGCCAGATTGTTGTCGCTGTATCTTCTTTCTAGACATGTTCGCAATCACGTGCATACCGTCCCTCAACGTTAATTTCAGGGAGCAAATCCACATGTCAGGCGAAACAAATTTGGATGAGTTGATCCGCTCATTGTCCGCAGTTCTGGTTGAGGGACTTTATGTCTTTGCCACCGTAAAAGCCCCCCAAGACCTGATGGGAATTGTGCCGCGCATGACTTTTGGTGAGGCTGAGGGCACCACCTATATTTTGCTCAAGTCAGAGGCAGAGCAATTGGGGTTGGCGTATGAATTTCCATGCCGGATGATTACGCTGAATATTCATTCGTCCCTAGAGGCCGTTGGGTTTATGGCCCGCATTGCAACGGAGCTGGCCAAGCATGACATGGGCGTGAACCCAGTATCGGGCTTTTTCCACGATCACCTGTTTGTCCCTGATGGGCGCGAGCAGGATGCGATGGCTGTGTTGATGGAGATGTCAAAGCGCTGAACGGCGTCTTTGAATGTAGAAAAGGCCCGCAATTTGCGGGCCTCTAATTGTTTATACCAAACGAGAGTTTTCTTTCGCGGCCCGTACAAAGTCCTTGAACAAGGGGTGTGGGGCGAAGGGTTTGGATTTAAGTTCTGGGTGGAACTGCACACCAATGAACCATGGGTGGTCTGGCCACTCGATGATTTCTGGCAGCGATCCATCTGGTGACATGCCTGAGAATACCATGCCCGCATCTTCTAGCTGTTTGCGGTATTTCACATCCACCTCATAGCGGTGACGGTGGCGTTCATCGATAGATGTGGTGCCGTAGATTTCGGCGACCTTGCTGCCCTCAACAAGCGTGGCGTCATAGGCGCCAAGGCGCATGGTACCACCTTTGTCGTCGCCGACTTTGCGGCTGACTTTGGCGTTGCCCTGCACCCATTCTTTGAGGTGGTAAACCACTGGCTCAAAGCGTTTGTTGCCTGCTTCGTGGTCGAATTCTTCGGAACCGGCTGAAGTGATGCCTGCCACGTTGCGCGCAGCCTCGATCACGGCCATTTGCATGCCCAGACAGATACCGAAATACGGGATGTTACGTTCACGGGCAAATTGCGCCGCTTTGATTTTGCCCTCAGTTCCGCGTTCACCAAAGCCACCAGGGACTAGGATCGCGTGGAACCCTTCGAGGTGCGGTGCGACGTCTTCGGATTTGTCAAACACCTCGGCGTCGACCCATTTCACGTTGACCTTAACGCGATTGGCCATACCACCGTGTGTCAGCGCCTCTTTGAAGGACTTATAGGCGTCTTCAAGTTGGGTGTATTTACCAACGATTGCGATTGTCACTTCGCCCTCTGGCTGGTTCACGCGCTGGGATACATCGCGCCAAACTGTCAGGTCAGGTTTGGGGGCAGGGGAGATATCAAAGGCATCCAGCACAGCCTGATCCAGCCCTTGAGCGTGATAGGCAAGTGGTGCGTCATAGATGGTATCAAGGTCATAGGCGGCCACAACGGCCTCTTTGCGGACGTTACAGAACAGCGCGATCTTCTCGCGTTCCTTTTCCGGAATGGGGTGTTCCGAACGGCAGACCAAAACGTCAGGTGCGATCCCGATGGATTGCAATTCCTTAACGGAGTGCTGTGTTGGTTTGGTTTTCAATTCACCAGAGGCCGCAAGGTATGGCAGCAATGTCAGGTGCATAAAGATGGATTGCCCGCGTGGCAGGTCGTGGTTGAACTGGCGGATCGCTTCAAAGAACGGCAGTCCTTCGATATCGCCCACAGTTCCGCCGATTTCGCACAGCATGAAGTCAACTTCGTCATTGCCTACGTGCAAGAATTCTTTGATTTCGTTGGTGACGTGGGGCACAACTTGGATCGTTTTACCCAAATAATCGCCACGGCGCTCTTTTTCCAAAACGGTAGAATAGATGCGGCCAGAGCTGACAGAGTCCGTGTTGCGCGCAGGAACACCAGTGAAGCGTTCGTAGTGGCCCAGATCAAGATCGGTTTCGGCCCCATCATCGGTTACAAACACTTCGCCGTGTTCAAACGGGGACATCGTGCCCGGATCGACGTTTAAGTATGGATCAAGTTTGCGCAGACGTACGGAAAAGCCGCGGGCTTGAAGCAGCGCACCAAGGGCAGCAGAGGCAAGGCCTTTGCCAAGTGAAGACACAACACCGCCGGTGATGAAAATATAGCGCGCCATTTAAGGACTCTCCCGTCGTATTATTGGGGTGTGATAGGCCACCAGAATCGCCTGTGAAATTCACAGTACCACGGGAGTTAAGCCTAACAGGATTCGGGTGGATAAGGCAAGGGACCCGCAACATGATGTTGCGGGAAATTCTGTTACCTCAAGGTATAGATATTAGTCAGCAGATGGGACCAATGGAGCGTTTTCGCCTTCAGCTGGTGGTAGTAGACTACCGTCATCTGTTGGCAACGCGGCTGGCGTGCTGTTCTCAGTTGGCGCGGCACCACCTACGCGGTCCAAAACAGACGCGCCGGATGATTTTTGTGCTGCGATGATGGTCAATGAGATCGAAGTGATGATAAAACCAATGGCCAAGATCCATGTGACTTTGCCAAGTGCAGTCGCAGCAGAGCGTCCGCCTTGTGCGCCGCCACCGCCGCCGCCAATACCAAGGCCACCGCCTTCAGAACGTTGCATCAACACGATGGCGATAAGGCCAAGTGCGAGAATTAGGTGGATGATAAGAACAACGTTTTCCATAGGTACCTGCAATGGTGTGATCACTTCGAGTGGTATCTAGGCAAGTTTAGGGGGCGGGGCAAGTGTAGCTGGAGTGCTAATTGTGAAATGACCGTATTTGTGACGCTAATGCGCTGGACAGAAGACAATACGCCTTGCATGATCCCAAAATGCCTCATGACCACGCTGATCACGATCACCCGCACACGTTGTTGCCTTCGGACCCTGCTTTGCGGGTGAAGGCGCTTGAAACTATCCTGACCCAGAAAGGGTTGATTGACCCTGCGGCCTTGGATGAAATTATCGAAACCTACGAGACCAAGATTGGGCCGCGCAACGGCGCCCATGTGGTTGCGAAGGCTTGGACCGACCCTGCCTTTAAGGCTGCATTGCTAAAGGATGCCACCGCTGTGGTGTCTGAGTTGGGGTATTACGGTCGCCAAGGCGAACATATGATCGTGGTTGAGAACACGGACGAGGTGCACAACATCGTCGTGTGCACATTGTGCAGCTGTTATCCGTGGCCTTTGCTGGGCATTCCACCCACGTGGTACAAATCTGATGCTTACCGCGCCCGCGCTGTACGTGAGCCGCGCAAAGTTTTGGCTGAATTTGGCGTGACCTTGCCCAGCGATATGTCCGTGCGCGTTTGGGATTCCACGGCTGAGACCCGTTATTTGGTCCTGCCCCAACGTCCCAAGGGCACGGATGGAATGGACGAGGCCGCGTTGATGGACCTGATCAGCCGCGACAGTATGATCGGTACAGGATTGGCGAGCGCACCATGAGCCGCGTTCACGATATGGGGGGCCGCTTTGGCGATGGTGCCATTGTGCCAGAGGCCGAAGATGATCCCGTTTTCCACGAAGGCTGGCATGGGCGCGCATTGGCTGTGACCTTGGCCGCAGGTGCTTTGGGCAAATGGAATATCGACATCAGCCGTCATGGCCGCGAATGCCTGCCGCCTGTCGATTATGCATCCATGTCTTATTACGAGAAATGGATGGCTGGATTGGCGGGTCTGTTGGTGGATGCCGAGGTGCTAACCCGCGAAGAGTTGGCACAGGGCTGTGCCATTGGATCAAGTGATCTCACGGCCAAGCGGATGGATGCGGATAAGGTTGCTGGAGTTCTGGCCTCTGGTGGTCCTGCGGATCGTCCCAGCGATGTGACTGTTGCCTATAGCGTTGGTGATATGGTTCGCACCCGCAAGATCAATGGCAATCGCCATGTGAATGGCGGGCATACGCGCCTGCCGTCTTATGCGGTTGGGGCCGTGGGCCGTATCGTGATGATCCACGGCACACATATTTTGCCCAACAGCAGTGCGCACCGGTTGGGTGATGCCGCTGAACCACTTTACGCGGTTGCCTTTGCCGCGTCTGAATTGTGGGCAAACCCCGAGCACCCCAAAGACGAGGTCGTCTTGGATCTTTGGCAAAGCTATCTGAGTGCCGCCATATGAGCGCCCCTGAACCCGTATTTGAGGCCCCGTGGCACGCGCAGTTGTTTGCGCTGACGGTTCACCTGAATGAGGCCGGGCGTTTTGCGTGGCCTGATTGGGCGGATCGCGTTAGCGCGACCTTGAAACGTCACGGTGTGGATAAAGACCTGAACGGTGGCGACGATTACTTTAACGCATGGCTTGAGACGTTAGAGGCGTATTTGTCCGAGACAGGGGCCGCGTTGCCACAAGATGTCGCGCAAATGCGTGATGCGTGGGAGCAGGCCTATCTGTCTACGCCTCACGGTGAACCGGTTTCACTGGGATAACGCCCCTAGCTGTCCACATCATCCATGTCTGCCTGCCCTGAGAGGGCGCGACGCACGTGGCTCCAACTAAGGCCAACCCCCAAGACGAGGGAGAGGGCCAATAAGCCCAGCCACACGTTCAGCCCTGTGTTGTCGAGGCTAAGGACGCCAAAATCATAGAGCACCCATAACAAGGCCCCAACAAGGGCGAGCACCAGCAACATGCCAAAGCCGCCAATTGAGCGCAGCGTGGCCCGCAAATAGATGATGTAGCCGATCAACAGCAGCAAACCCGCCAGAACCATCAGTGAAACGGGACGTTCGCCCTGTGTCATCACCCATTTCACATAATTAAATGATGTCGGATTATAGGTCGCTGCAAGTAGTGCAAAAGCCGTAAGCCATGGTAAAACAAACCACATTCAACACATTCCTCAAATCGCTTTATGGTGAAATGAACATCATGGATTGAAGAGAAACACAAGAATCGGGTTTCACCCAAGCCAACTGCCGTCTATATGGTCGCGGGTTTGCATGAAAAAAGGACCGCATCATGGCCAATGTAGTAGTTGTCGGAGCTCAATGGGGCGACGAAGGAAAAGGCAAGATCGTCGATTGGCTTTCTGAACGCGCTGATGTCATCGCGCGTTTTCAGGGCGGTCACAATGCAGGGCATACCTTGGTCATTGATGGTAAGGTTTACAAACTGCACGCGCTGCCATCTGGCGTGGTGCGTGGCGGTAAGTTGTCCGTCATTGGCAACGGGGTTGTTTTGGACCCATGGCACCTGATGAAAGAGATCGCGACGGTCGAAGCACAGGGCGTTGTGATTAACCCAGAAAACCTAATGATTGCGGAAAACACGCCGCTGATCCTCCCGATCCATGGTGAGTTGGATCGCGTGCGTGAAGAGGCCGCATCAAAAGGCACCAAGATTGGTACGACTGGTCGCGGTATTGGCCCAGCCTATGAAGACAAAGTGGGTCGCCGTGCGATCCGCGTTGCCGATTTGGCGGATGCAGCGACTTTGGAGGCGCGTGTTGATCGTGCATTGCAGCACCACAACCCACTGCGCAGAGGTCTAGGGGTCGAAGAAATCGACCGCGACGCGTTGTTGGCGCAGTTGCAAGAAATTGCACCAAAGGTTTTGCCTTATGCGGCACCTGTTTGGAAAGTTTTGGCTGAAAAGCGCAAAGCCGGTAAACGGATTTTGTTTGAAGGTGCGCAGGGCGCATTGCTGGATATCGATTTTGGGACCTACCCGTTTGTCACCAGCTCCAATGTGATTGCAGGGCAGGCGGCCACGGGCGTTGGCCTTGGCCCGACAGCGATCGATTACGTGCTGGGCATCGTGAAAGCCTATACAACCCGCGTGGGTGAAGGGCCTTTCCCGACTGAATTGGAAGACGCGGATGGTCAACGCCTTGGCGAACGCGGTCATGAATTTGGCACCACGACGGGCCGCAAACGTCGTTGTGGTTGGTTTGATGCCGCATTGTTGCGCCAGACATGTGCGACCTCTGGTATTACAGGCATCTGTTTGACAAAGCTGGACGTTTTGGACGGTTTTGAGACGCTGAAAATTTGTGTTGGGTATGATTTGGACGGTGAGCGTCTGGATTATTTGCCAACTGCGGCGGATGCACAGGCGCGTTGCAAACCTATCTATGAAGAAATGGATGGGTGGTCTGAAAGCACTGAGGGCGCACGCTCTTGGGCGCAGCTTCCTGCGCAGGCAATCAAATATGTGCGTCGTGTCGAAGAACTTATCGAATGTCCGGTTGCGTTGGTATCCACATCGCCAGAGCGCGAAGATACGATCCTTGTCACTGACCCGTTTGCTGACTGATGGCGCTTAGCTACAAAGCACGTCGCCGCTGGTCTTTGGTGGTCCTTTTGCTAGGACTGCCAGCCTACATCATCATGGCTGTATGGCTGATGTCGTTCTTTGAAGAACGCCCCAGCACCTTGGTCGAGGTCTTGATTTATCTTGGTCTTGGGGTGTTATGGGCCTTCCCATTGAAGGCGATCTTTAAGGGCGTGGGGCAGGCTGATCCTGATCAGCGCGACTAAATCCACGGCCTAAGGCCCGCCATCCGATTATTCCCAAGACCAATGCCGCTGCACTTGCTGTGAAAATCGGCAGGTTCAGCGCATTGCTGCGTCCGATGATCGGTTCGCCGTAACGCACGATC
>JAGSGK010000148.1 GCA_023955215.1 Paracoccaceae bacterium | reverse complement strand
TCATGAAAGCCCGACCCGAAATCTAATACTTCACCCTTATCTTAAGCATTAGGTCTGCGCGTTCCTGAAACTTTAGCCCAGCCCACGCAGGAAAGGCCGCTTGCGCGGCTTCAATGGCGCGGCGTGCGTCTTGGCCTGTTGCGTCTGGGATTTTGGCCCAAAGCGAACCATCATTGGGATTGGTATCATCAAACTGGCGGGCGGTCTGTTGCCACTGACCGTTGATGTAAATGCCTTTGATATTTGGGGCAGAATGAGCGTTATCTAACATATCAATCCCTTTCGAATTGACCGGATGGGCGGCGGCGATACACCTCAACACGCGGGCGTTTGTAGACTTCGATGACTGGCGGCGGGCCTTCTGGATGTGTCGGAGCAGGAGTTGACCCTGTGGCCACGCGCGCGCGGGACGGCGATACAGATGCAGGGCGCCGCTTACGTGCTGCAAGGGCTGCGGCTTCAATATCTTTTAGAACTACTTCGATTTTTGTGTTGGCAAGGCGCTTTGCCGCTGCGGTCGTATTGGCGGCTGGTTTTGCAACACTTTTTGCCGATGTTTTGGCAGCCACGGCAACAAGATCATCAATGGATCCACCGATATGGTCCTCTGCACTGCGGCGCGGGATTGGCACAGTATTTATTACAGGGGGTGGTGCCGCTGGTTTGAGCCCTTCACCGTTTGAGGTACTGACTTTCTGCGTCGAAACTTTGCTGCCCGCCCCAAGATAGGCTTTTTGCACAGCGGGATCATTGGCCAATTTTACGGCGCTGTTTTCGTGTGTGATGCGGGTGTTTTCCAAAAGATACCCACGATCCGCTATGGCGAGGCTTTGCTTTGCGTTTTGTTCAACCAAAAGGACCCCAATCCCAAGGTCTTTTACTTCGGTCAAGTTATGGAACAGCTCTTTACACAACAAAGGCGACAGCCCCAGTGAGGGTTCGTCCAGCATCAGAATTTCCGGCGCAGACATCATCGCACGGCCAATGGCGACCATCTGTTGTTCGCCACCCGACATTGTGCGGGCAATCTGTTTTTGACGTTCGCGCAATTTTGGGAATTGCTCCAAAACACGCTCTAGGTTTTCACGTTCGGATTCCCGTGCACGCGCAGAATATGCCCCAAGCAGCAAATTCTCTTTGACGGTTAGATCCCCAAAAATACCACGGCCTTCGGGAACCAGTGCCACGCCTTTTTTAACAATGGCGTCGGGTGACAATCCGTTCAAGCTATCGCCATTTAAGGTAATATCGCCTGTAACCTTGCCTTCGCAGATCCCAGAAATGGCCCGCAGCAACGTTGATTTACCTGCGCCATTGGCCCCAAGGATAACAACGATTTCACCCGTGCCAACCTTAATCGCGACGTCATTCAACGAAGGATGCTGGCCATAGGCCGCCGACAGGTTTTTAATCTCAAGCATCGTCATCTCCTAAATAGGCGCGAACGACTTCTTTGTCGGATAACACTTCTTCGGGCGTGCCTTCGGCAATCTTGGCACCAGATGACATTACAACGCAACGGTCACACAAGGATCGAATGGCATCCATCACATGTTCCACCAGCACAACAGTGCGCCCTTCATCACGTAGCGCATGGATCAATTCGATCCCTGTTTCCAACTCGGTTGGGTTAAGCCCTGCGAGCCATTCGTCAAGCAAGAGAACTTCGGGTTCGCCTGCAAGCGTGCGGGCCAATTCCACCCGTTTCTGATCAATGTAAGTAAGCGAAGAAATCGGCGCATCGCTCATGGCATCCATGCCAACGCGTTCCAGCACGTCATGAGCAAAGTCCTCAGCATCACGGCCCCAACGGCGGCGATGGCCATAAACGGCACCTGCCATAACGTTTTCCAAAACAGTAAGATCAGGGAGCAGCCGAACCAGCTGGAAAGTGCGCCCAATACCTGCCCGTGCAATATTTTGAGGTTGCTGATCGGAGATAAGGCGCCCGCGCAACGCGATGCGCCCATCACTTGGTTTGTGAGCACCCGAGATCATGTTGATCATCGTCGTTTTACCCGAGCCATTTGGCCCGATCACCCCAACCATTTCATGCTGCGCCACGTCAAAAGACATATTGGACACGGCCACCAAGCCGCCAAACCGCTTGGTCACGTTCTTGACCGATAGGATTGTTCCAGATGGTTTCATGAGCGGCTCCTGAGGTGGGCGCGCAGTTGTTCGATGCGGCCAACAAAACCATGGGGAAGGAAATATACGATCACCAAGAACGCCAGTCCCAACACCAAGATGGATTGGTGGGGGAAGTTTGCATCAACCCAATTCCAGATCAACAGGAATGGAATTACGCCGACAACAGGCCCCCAAAGCCGACCCGAACCACCCAGCAGCGCCATGATGACGACAAAGAAGCTGAGCTGTGGTGAGAACACTTGGTTGGGTTCGATATAGCTCCAACGCGGCGCAATGATCGCGCCGACGATGGCGCCAAAAATGCCTGTGGTGGTGAACAGGATCACCTTGGCCATGGCCGTGTTGATACCGACATGGCGCGCAACTGTTTCGTCGCCCCCGATAATGCGCAAAGCAAATCCAAGGCGCGAACGGCTTATGATCCAGCCGAGTACATACACCGCCGCCGCAGTTGCCAACAGCATCCAGTAAAGGTGCGTGTCCGTAAAATCCGTAAGCACATAAAGCCCACGCGACCCAAGGAAATTGTTTTGGACCCAGCTTACGAGATTGCGGATCATTTCTGCCAATCCGAGGGTGAAAATCACAAAATACACCCCTGACAGGCGCAGCGTTGCAAGGCCAATCAGGGCCGCGAGCACTCCACCAACCAGCGCTGAAAGCGCGAGCATCGACCAAAAACTGGCGTCATAGTCGCTCATCCCTGTGCCAACGATAAAGCCGCCAACACCAAAGAACGCAGCGGAAGCCAGCGAAATGTAATGTGTAGGCCCAGAAAAGAGAACCCATGACGTGGCAAGCGCGATATACATCATCATATCGACGCCGATGCCCAACCAATAGCCATTGACCATCATCGGCCAAAATGCGGCCAGCGCGACAATAATTACAACCCAGATTAGCTCTTGCCAGTTTGCCCTTTTCATACTGGACGCCTTCCAAACAAACCTTGCGGGCGAAACAACAAGATGATCACGAAAATGAAAT
Organism: Paracoccaceae bacterium; assembly: GCA_023955215.1. Classification (GTDB taxonomy): domain Bacteria; phylum Pseudomonadota; class Alphaproteobacteria; order Rhodobacterales; family Rhodobacteraceae; genus Ascidiaceihabitans. The sequence continues at coordinate 4,310 of JAGSGK010000148.1, read as the reverse complement.
AGGCAGCCGCAAGCGTTAGGCCAGGATCAATTAATGTGGCCACTGCAGTTTCAACAACTCCAAGGATTATGGCCGCAACAATGGCGCCGCGAATGTCTCCGACGCCCCCCATGATAACGATGATGAGTGCTTTGAGGGTAAAGACAACGCCAATAGAGGCATCAAGCGTGATGAATGTGGAAATCAGCGCACCACCAACGGCCGTGATTGTTCCGCCTAGTGCAAAAGCCAACGCAGAAACCTGTGGGACGTTGATACCAACAAGGCCAGACGCCTCGCTTGAAACGGAAACTGCGCGAACAGCAACGCCTGGACGCGACAGGTTGAGCCACAAGTAAAGTCCGACGCCAATAAGAACCGCAATCAAGAATGCCACCAACCTGTTCAGCGATGTTGTAGAGCCCAAAATCTGGATGGGTTCACTGAGGTATTTGTAAAAGAAAAAGCCGCCCTCAATCGACACCATGATCCCGATAAAGATGAAGGACATGCCAAAGGTGGCAAGGATACTGTCGACCTCTAGCGCACCTTGGGATTTGGATCGCCGCACAAGTGGCGTCAGTAAAAACCGATAGATCAGCCAGTTCCCGATGAATGCCACGGGGATCACCATGATGACCGTTAAGATCGGGCTTATTTGAGAAGTGGTATAGAGCCAGAAGGATGCCAATGCGCCCAAAACCAAGACCTCGCCGTTGGCGAGATTCATGATCTTTGCAACGCCGTACTGCAAATTCAGCCCCATAGCGACAAGCGCATAGGTGCCTGACAAAAGCAGACCAGAAACAAGAATATCAACCATTAAGGCGCTCCAAGAGCGACTGGGCGAGGATGTCCCGCCCAGTCTTATTCAACTTACTCGGACCAGCCGTCTTTTGCACGAACAGGAACTGCGCCTTCAACGTTGGACCCTTTGACACCGCGGAAAACCCCGTCTTGCCATTGGCCAACGGACCAGAAGGTTTTGCTGACTTGGTTTTCAAAGCTCAGCTTGCCCATCACGGTATCAAAGGAATTGTCCTTGATGTATTGGGTTACAACACCGCGATCTAACGTCGCTGCACCCTCAATGGCTTGCTCTAGAATTTGCAGTGAAGCATAGGTGTTTGCCGACGCCCAATAATCCGCAGTTTTACCAGTCACATCCATGTGCGCTTTGCGATAGGCCGCGATTACAGGGTCATCCACGTTGGTGCCGCCTGCGCCGAGAACGTTGTTGATCTTGTTACCATAGGCACCTTTGAACGCCGGAAAGCTGGTCGCCACGGCAGAATAATATACGCTCACGTCCAGATTTTCGATGATTGCCTGTTCCGCCAATCCAAAGCTGTCAGGTGGGTAAGACCACGCAACAAATGCCTTGGCTCCGCTGTCCTTGGCACCTTTCATTACAGGGCTAAGATCAGGTGTGCCGAGCGGGTAGGATTTGTCATAAACGATTTCAAAGCCCGCTTCGGTGAACAGCTCGCGTGCGCGATCCGCAAGCTCGATGCCAAAGGCGTCAGCTACGTTTACCATCGCAACTTCGTTGCCAATGTTGCCAGCGTCACGCTGTTCAATCAGGATTTCTTTGACACCATCAACAAACGCGGTTGTTGTTCCAAGCGTAAAGAACAGGTTTGAATACCGTTCGGTCAGCTCATCCGCTTTGTCAGTGATCGCGGAAACGGCGATCATCGGATAGCCAAATTTGCCGTAAATTGGGGCCGTGGCGATGTTAAACCCAGTCCCATAAGGGGCTACTACAAAATCAACTTTATCTTGGGTCGCAAGGCGCTGTGCCAGTTTGATATGCTCACCTGGATTGGTTTTGTCATCATATTCGATGAGTTCGATCTGCATTTGCTTGTCGCCCACTTTCAGGCCACCACGTGCATTCACTTCCTCGACCCACAGCTGAACATTTGGCCACTGTGTCACAACAGCGCCGCCCGCAAGCGGCCCCGTTTTGGGTGCAATAGCACCGATTTTGATCATGTCCTGTGCGTACACAGATGTGCCAGCAACGGTAAATGCCGCAGCAAGCGCTAAAAGGCTTCTTCTAATCATGGATCCCTCCCTGGATCGTTGTGCAGATGGCTCAATTAAGTACCGATTCGTTCAGGATCGGAGAGCCTTATCTGCAAATTGTGCATTGTTTGTTTGCTAACAATCAATGCCCTTAGTGAACACGCAACTTTATTGGTGTCCTTATTTTGCCATTTCAAATGCCGCTGGAGCGACAATAGATTGTTCGTAGGTTTGATCGCCAAGGCCATCTTCAAAGATGTTTCGTTCTGCGATCCATTTGCGAGACTCGTCGAAAATTTCGCGAGAATATGGCTCAAACACAATGCGTTCGCCGGGCCCAAACAGGCGCGTATCCATCTGATCGCGGAAACGATCTGGGAACTCATTGCGATAATAATGGGTATATAACTCTTGGCGCAGGTCGATGTCTTTTTGCGCCAACCGCAGCGCGCCAAAATACTTCTCCACATCATCAAGATCAGCATCTTCTGCAACCATGGCCGCCATCATGAATGAAGTGTCCAACACCTTGCGAAACCCAAGTTGTTCCATAAAATAATACGGCCCACTAAACAGGCTAACAGCCGGCACATTTCCGTCGATCAAGTTTTCCATCCGCTTGAACAACAGTCCATCCGCAAAGCTGAGGTTAATTTCATTGTGGGATAAGAAAGGTTCGAGCGATTGGATTGTCGAATAATGGCTGCCAGATTGATACCCCACAGATATCGGCACATTGGCCAAGTCTTCGGGGCCTTTGATATTGCTGTCGTACGGCACAAAAATTCCACACGGAGAGACAGAATAAGCATTTGCATATAGCTTGCCATGACCCGCCGCAGCCGCAACATTGACTGTCCAATGACAAGCGGAGCTGACATCACAAGTCCGCCCTTTTTCGAAAGTCTGATAAGCGCCAGTCCGATCACCAAGGTCATGACGATCACCTGATGCAGACAGCAACTGATCTTCCAGTTCATACTCAAGGCCGACTTCGTCGAAGTACCCTTTTTCAACTGCAATCCATTCATGCAAGCGCATATGTGGTGCAATAACAAATTTGCCCATGTCGTTTCCCTTGGCTTGGTTTTCGATGTTTTCAGACTTGCACGCGCCCCTGCAATAGACCACCCCTATGGCATCGATACATGTTATCGAATAAATTGATGGGCTGAGGAGCAGAGAGAATATCAAACATGGATGAAACACTCAAAGGCATTGATTTCGCCGCATTGGAGACGCTGGAACTGGTGTTTCGCCATCAGTCCTTTACCGCGGCGGCGGAAGAACTGAACATCAAACAATCCTCTGTCAGTTACACAATAAACCGTTTGAGAAAGGCGTTCGCAGATCCGTTGTTTGTGCGCCAAGGAAACCAGATTTTTGCCACCGAACGCTGCGTTGAAATAGTAAAAACCGCCGAAAGCATCCTGAACAAAATCGAGCTGGCAGCGATGCCCGCCGAATTTGACCCAGCCTCTATTGAAATAACCATCACGATTTCTGCAACGTATTTATCGCGTTCCGTTTTGTTGCCGGGCCTTATTCGTGACCTGCGCAAAGAAGCACCGGGCATACGGTTTGAATTGATAACTGGGTTTACAGATGCAGGGCATCATCTGGTGTCTGGCAAGGCTGACATGGCGTTGTCCCCCGTCGCAATCAATGAAAGTGGGATCTACGGGAAATTTCTGTTTGAAGATCCGTATATTTGTCTAATGGATCCGTCCAATGATCTGGCTGATGGGGAATTGACGTTGGATCGTTTTGCCTCCGCCTCGCATTTGATTATTCACTATGGCCAGAAATGGCAGCCCCCGTTTCGAAAAGTTCTTCAAGAAAAGGGATTTGATATCAACGCCACAGTCAGCACCGCCAATCCAGAAGATGTGGCGCTACTTGTTCCTAAAACAGATCTGGTCGTAACCATGCCGTCGCGTATTGCCCAACAGTTTACAATCCCATTTGTTCTGCGCCAGTGTCCTGTGCCTGCGGCTGCCCAGCTGAATTTCTATTGGCCCGCAAGGCTGAACGACTCCCCGCTACACCTTTGGATAAGAGGAAAGATATTCAAATTGGCCGAGGGGTTGGTGAAAATGGTCAATTTACCTAAATGTTAACTGCTTGAAATCATTATCTTTTGTAAATCCAGATGAGAAGGGCCATATTGTTATATTTCAATAGGTTAGCTTCTTCCCCTATACTATAACAGAATTTATACTAAAGTATAACATAAGTAATACTTAAGTTAAGACACCCTACGAGTGAAGTGGTCCGGCAAAACTGGACAGCGTGCTAAG
>JAGSGK010000228.1 GCA_023955215.1 Paracoccaceae bacterium | reverse complement strand
TCAACGCCTATACCCACATCTTCTAGCTTGGTGCGTAGGTCAGCGGGGATGTGCGCCACCTCTTCACCAGTGCCCATAAACAGGACGTCGATTGACCCTGCTAAGTCCAGCAATGGCGTAGTGTCATCATACCCACCCCACTCAGAAGTACCCCGAGCACCAGTCAAAACGCCACCATAGGTGACTTCACCGCCGATACGGAAAAACCCAGGGCCATATCCCTCTATAGGTTTGGCATCTGTATAACTAATTTCGTTCAGGCGCATATCATCCGTTCCAGATAGGGAGGCCCAAAATGGCCGAGGCTGCAATTACCATATAGGCGACTGCCTTATAGATGCCAGCCTTGTCAGGGTTGAAAATGGCCGCACCTATCAAATTACCGATCCCATTGGGCACCGCCATCATAAGGCCAATGATCAAAGGTGTGATGTACAATTCGCCCCGAATACCAACCACAGAGATAATTAAAATGTCCGTGAAAAACAGAAAAAGCATCATGTTTGCGCGCACGACACGCACGGGCAATGTGCTGGCCATATAGAACAAAATAACAGGCGGTCCTGGCACACCGCCCAAGCCACCGGAAAAGCCTGAAAGGGCTCCAACAGCCGCCACAAGGGGCGGATACATTTTGCCGCTGTAACGCAGGCCAAAAACCAGACAGACCAGTAAAACGAGAGAGATTGAGGATACGAGGTAGCGGTATGTTTCGGGTGAGATCGTAGACAACAGTGCCAATCCAACAGGCAAAAGACATAGTGATCCGCCCAACAACAACAGCAAATCGCGGCGTTGTGCGTCTTTGAAAGCGGGCTTAATTAAAGGGATAGGTCCAACCAAATCCATCGCCATCAACGTCAGTATTGCCCAAAGCGGCGGTACGACTTGGGCCGCAAAGGGCAGATAGATCATCGCAGTTCCAAAGCCCGAAAAGCCCCGAACGACACCAGCCAACATAGCGCCGAAAACCAAGAACCAAAGGCCCTCGATCTGGATCGCAGCGAGGAAAGCCTCGCCCACCCTTAGGCGTCAATATTTGCGTATTGGCCGCCAGCTTTTGGATCTGTTTTGGACCAGTCACGTTTGACGCCCAAGTAAAGCAGGATTGTGGAGGCTACGAAGACAGAAGAATACGTACCGACAATCACACCCCAGATCATTGCAAAGACGAAGCCACGGATCACGTCGCCACCCAAAACAAACAAGGCGGTCAATGCCAACAATGTCGTGACAGATGTCATCACTGTACGGCTTAGGGTCTCGTTGATTGAGATGTTAAGCACTTCGGCCAATGGCTTTTTCTTATATTTACGCAGGTTCTCACGCACGCGGTCAAACACAACCACAGTATCGTTCAACGAATAACCAACGATGGTCAGCAACGCCGCAATAATTGCGAGGTCAAATTTGATTTGAAGTTCGGAGAAAACACCAATGGTCAGGACAACATCGTGCACCAAGGCCGCAACAGCGCCCAAAGCGAACTGCCATTCAAAGCGCAGCCAAATATAGATCAACACCGCACCAATCGCGAGAACAACAGCCAAGGCCGCCGTCTTGATCAATTCGCCCGATACTTTTGGACCAACAGATTCAACAGATGGGAATTTCATATCCGGATCAATGGAATGTAGTGCAGTTTCCAAGACGCCAATCGTATCAACAGTCACCGCTTCTTGACCGTCTTGGGCCTGAATACGGATCATTGCCACGTTCTGGTCGTCGCGGAAATTCGGATCGAACACTTCGGAAATAGACACATCGCCCAGTTCAAGGCCCTCAAGCGCATCACGGTAAGCCGCAATATCAACCGGCTGTGTGCTTTCGGTACGGATGGTTGTACCACCTCGGAAATCGATACCAAAGTTCAGACCCTGATACAGGTAAGAGCCAAAACCGATCATCATCATCAACAATGATATACCAAGCCAAAGCTTCCAACGTCCAAAGAAGTCGAAGTTCGTGTTCTCTTTTACTAACTTGAGACGCATGGGTTAGACCTCAATCGTTTTGGGACGGCGGCGTTCAAACCAGATGACTACCATCAGACGTGTGACAAAGATGGCCGTAAAGACCGACGTGATAATGCCAAGACCCAAGGTGATGGCAAAGCCGCGCACAGGACCAGAGCCCATGACGAACAAGATCACAGCTGTGATAAACGTAGTAACGTTAGCATCCAAAATCGCAGACAGCGCTTTTTCATAGCCCAGCTCAATCGCGCGTGCTGGTCCCTTTGAGGTCTTCAGCTCTTCGCGGATCCGCTCGAATACCAGAACATTCGCATCAACCGCCATACCAACGGTGAGAACGATACCCGCGATCCCCGGCAACGTCAGCGTCGCACCAACAAGACTAAGAAGGCCAAAGATCAAACCAACGTTGATGATCAACGCAATATTAGCGAACACGCCAAACAGGCCATAGCTGAGGAACATAAACACCAGCACAGCAACAAACGCGACCATGGTTGCAACCTTACCAGCATCAATGCTGTCTTGGCCCAACTCTGGACCAACTGTGCGTTCCTCTAGGAAGGTCAGCTTGGCTGGCAAAGCGCCTGCGCGCAAAAGAACGGCCAAGTTAGTGGTTTCTTCAACGCTGAAGCGGCCTGTGATGATACCTGACCCACCCGCAATGTGGGATTGGATCACAGGGGCACTGACCACTTCGTTATCAAGAACGATAGCAAACGGGCTGCCGATGTTGTCGGCGGTGTAGTTGCCAAAGCGACGTGCACCAGCGGTGTTGAAACGGAATGAAACCGCTGCACCGCCGTTTTGATCAAAGGACGGTTGCGCATCCACCAGATCGTCACCCGCCACAACAGGCGCGTTCTCGATTACATAGAATTGGCCTGGCTCGTCAATGGATGGAATGACCGAGTTGCCAGCACCGGCAATCACATTGCCATCGTTGGTGCGGTTCACAACTGGGTTGAATGTCAAACGGGCGGTTGTCCCGATGATCGCCTTAAGTTCGGCCGCAGAGCCAATACCCGGCACTTGGATCAGGATCCGGTCCGTACCTTGGCGTTGGATCGTAGGTTCGCGTGTGCCAACCTCATCGATACGACGGCGTACAATTTCCAACGACTGCTGCATTGTACGCTCATCTGTCGCCAGCTTTTCAGCCTCGGACAATGTCACCACAATCACGTCGTCCACTGCACTGACCGCAATGTCGAACGCGCCGATACCTGTCAAAGACTGAACCGGACGGGCCAATGCACGTACAGTTTCAAGGGCCAGCTGCATGCCAGCCACATCACCGATACGCACACGCAATTCATCCACAGGGGACGGTTGCTTGCGAATGGTACCAACAGTGGAACGCAGTGGGCGTAACGCATCACGCACCTCTGGCCATGTGGCTTCCATGCGGGCCTGATAGACGTCAGCCACCTGCACTTCGGCCAACAAATGGGCACCGCCGCGCAGATCAAGGCCAAGGTTCACCAAGGATGATGGCAAGTAGCTAGGCCACTGCGCCGCCATCTCTTGGTTCTCAGGGGTATCAGCCCCCAATTCAATCGCGGCAACCGCGTCATTGTGTTGCTCGACGCGGGTGTAAAACCCGTTCGGGACGGCCAAGAGCAGACCAACCAGACAGGTGATCCAGATCAGGACCCGTTTCCACGATTCAAATTGCAGCATTGGGCTGACCTTTTAGATATTTAACAGACGCGAATTTACTTCGCAGGTTCGGTCTTGGAAACGACCTGAGCGATGGTGGATTGCACCATGCGCACTTTAACGCCGTCAGCGATTTCAACTTCGACTTCGCCTTCGTCATGCACTTTAACAACCTTGCCGAACATACCGCCAGCAGTCACAACTTTGTCGCCACGACGCATGCCGTTCACCATTGCCTGATGTTCTTTCATCTTCTTTTGCTGAGGGCGGATCAGCAAGAAATACATGATGCCGAAAATGAGCAAAAGTGGGATAAATTGGCCGAATTGTTCCATGGTAGCGTCCTTGTCAAAGCTTTGATCGCATATCGCGAATTTGGCCAGAACCTATGGAGTGTTGTGGGGCTTTGCAAGGTGGAGACGAGGGGTATTTTGCGACAACACAAATTGGGGTTGGCGAGAGGAGAATTGCACGGCATGGTGGTGGGGGATTTGAAAGAGACCATTAAATGTACGTAATTTATGAAAACATCATTACCCACCCCATTTTCTGGGTGTTTATACTGATGACATTGGCCGTTTTGGCAATTCAAAATACGGTCGCTATGAAAGTTGCAGCCCCCAAGGTTGATAAAAGATGGCTGCGCCAGAACTACGTTATGCTGATCCTTTTGGTCGCAACAACATTGGCTGTATCCGCCACAGTGTTTTACCTGTTCGAGATCGGGATAAGCGTTGCAGGTTTGGTTAACATTCTGCGTGACAGCGTGAATGATCCCACGACGAAACCCGAAGACTTCCGAAACCTTGGCACCGCAGTCGCCTTGCTGATGGGTGTTTTGGCTGCATCTGCTACCATCTTCTTTTCAATCATACGCGTATGGATGAACGAGCGCACGGCATCAGCAGCCGAAGAGGCGCTGTTCAATGACAAGATCAACGCCGCCGTTTCTGACCTGCACGCTCAAAGGCAAATCACGAAGTGGGATACAGACGATTAAGCACAAACAGGCTGGGAAGACGACGTCACCCGCCGCAATGGCGCGATTGATCGCCTGCTTGGCCTCGCCAAAGAAGAACCACCTTCCGCCCCACGTATCGCACGGATGCTGTCGGTCTATGTCAAAGAACTGTCACGGGAATACCCCGAAAAAACGCCGCCCAAATCTGAAGATCCGAAAGTTCTGCGGAAATGGGCCCATGACCTGAAACTTGCACGGCCTGACATTCAAAATGCTGTTCAAGTCTTGGGAAAGCTGCGCAAGGAATCTGGGCTGGCCTTAGAGGATGGGGAAATCGACCTGTCAGAGACAAACCTGCAAGGCTTTGATCTTTCTGACCTCAACCTCGAAAAGGTCTCGTTTTCAAAAGCACAGTTGCAGGGGGCATACCTCTTAGACGCGGAGTTGCAGGGGGCAAACCTCTCAGGCGCGGAGTTTGACGCGGAAACTACGCTCAGTGCCGCTCGCTTCTCATACGCGGCACTGAGCGTAACGGATTTATCAGAAACATCAATCACGCAGGGGCAACTCGACTCCGCATTCGGGGATGCCAGCGTCACCTTGCCGGGCGGTGAAGGCATCGATGATCCTGAATGGCCCGCGCATTGGAGCAAAGAAGACTTAGATCACAGCGATTTCCGCACCGAATGGCGCGCC
>JAGSGK010000070.1 GCA_023955215.1 Paracoccaceae bacterium | reverse complement strand
GGCTGCGTTGCTAAAGACGGACAAGACATCGTCAGTGACGGCAAAATCTTTAATCTCAACGACCGCTTGGTCCCTTGAGAAGTCCACATCGACGCCAAATTCGTCATTGCCCGTACCACCAATCAGTATATCGCCATCATCGCCAACTAAGAAGTCATTGCCAGCGCCACCTTCTAGAGTGTCCGTGGTACCAAAATCAGCTTCGGATACGCTTTGATCCGCAGCGTTGTTACCGTCGACGGCGACCAAGGTGTCGTTGCCAACATCGCCCATCAATTGGTTAGAACCAAAGTTGTCTAAAACCCAATCATCACCAGTACCACCGCGAACGAAGTCATCACCGAACATATCCGATGGTCCATTTTCTGCGGTCCAGCTAGAAACGTCATCACCCATACCAAGAAAGATGCGATCGTCGCCTGTGCCGCCAAAGACCGCATCATCACCATCTCTACCGTAAAGGGTATCATCACCGGCATCTCCGTCGATCCGATCATCACCACCTTCTGCAACAACGGTATCGTCACCACCGCCTGCACGGATTATATTATCTAGATTATTGCCGCGAACTTCGACAGCTGCATCCGATCCACTGTATCGCGTGTCGTTCCGGTCGAGCTGGACCAGATCGCCGTTCTCTTCTGGATCAGTTTGAACCGGTTCTTCTGAACTTGGTTGACCAATTGGGTCTTCAGATTCATTTCCATCATTTTCAAAAAAAACGCAGCGCCCAACAACATCGGTAATATAATAAGTCCAAGCATAAATAATCCCACCCTAAATTGTGGAAATTCTCGCATAGATATAAGTTGGCGACAACCAATAAGTGTGACTGTTCACAACAAAACACCTAACGCCAAGAAATCTGGATACCGTTTTGATTTAAGAAACAATCACCTAAGGTTGAATACGGCGGTGGGATCACCGTCCTAGCTTAAAAACAAAAAGGGGCCCCGCAGTCGCCTGCGGGGCCCAATCTTAAAGCGTTAAGCGATTAGACTTATTCGTCGCCGGTGTTCAAAGCTGCACCAAGGATATCGCCCAAGGATGCGCCTGAGTCAGATGAACCATACTGTTCAACGGCTTCTTTTTCTTCAGCAATTTCACGTGCTTTGATGGAGACACCCAAGCGGCGTGTTTTTGCGTCGACGTTAGTGATACGCACGTCCACTTTGTCACCAACTGAGAAACGCTCTGGGCGCTGCTCTGCACGGTCACGGGACAGGTCGGAACGACGGATGAAGGATTTCATGCCTTCATATTCGCACTCAACACCACCTTCTTCGATGGCTGTCACTGTCACAGTTACGATGGAACCGCGCTTAACGCCGCCCACTGCTTCTGCGAACTTGTCGCCGCCCATGCCTTTGATAGACAAGGAGATGCGTTCTTTTTCAACGTCAACTTCGGATACAACAGCCTGAACCACGTCGTTCTTGTGGTAGCTTTGGATCGCGTCTTCGCCACGTTCGTCCCATGATAGGTCGGACAGGTGAACCATGCCGTCGATGTCGCCTTCGAGGCCAACAAACAAACCGAATTCGGTGATGTTTTTGACTTCGCCTTCGACTTCAGTGCCTTCAGGGTGTGTTTCTGCAAACACTTCCCATGGGTTGCGCTGTGTCTGTTTCAGACCCAAAGATACGCGACGCTTGGTGCCGTCGATTTCCAGAACCATAACTTCGACTTCTTGAGACGTAGATACGATTTTACCTGGGTGTACGTTTTTCTTGGTCCAAGACATTTCAGAAACGTGCACAAGACCTTCAACGCCTGCTTCTAGCTCAACGAATGCGCCATAATCAGTGATGTTGGTCACGCGACCAGTGTGTGTAGACTCAAGTGGGTATTTCGCTGCAACCAGATCCCATGGATCCTCTTGCAATTGCTTCATGCCCAAGGAGATACGGTGTGTCTCTTTGTTGATCTTAATAACCTGAACTTTGATCGTTTCACCGATTGTCAAGATTTCAGATGGGTGGTTCACACGACGCCATGCCATGTCAGTGACGTGCAACAAGCCGTCAACGCCGCCCAAATCAACGAACGCACCGTATTCAGTGATGTTCTTAACAACACCGTCAACGTTTTGGCCTTCAGTAAGGTTGCCAATAACTTCAGCGCGTTGTTCTGCACGTGATTCCTCGAGGATAGCACGACGAGAAACAACGATGTTGCCACGACGACGGTCCATTTTAAGGATTTGGAATGGTTGCTTAAGACCCATCAATGGGCCTGCGTCACGCACAGGGCGTACGTCAACTTGTGAGCCTGGAAGGAACGCAACTGCGCCGCCAAGATCAACTGTAAAGCCACCTTTAACGCGGCCGAAGATCGCGCCTTCAACGCGTGCTTCACCAGCGTAGGCAGTCTCAAGACGATCCCATGCTTCTTCACGACGAGCCATCTCACGAGAGATTACAGCTTCACCTTTAGAGTTTTCGACCTGACGGAGGAATACTTCAACAACATCGCCAGCAGCGATTTTTGGAGCTTCACCGGGATCTGCGAATTCTTTAATGTCGACGCGGCCTTCCATCTTGTAGCCTACGTCGATGATAGCTTGGCCCGCTTCAATCGCGATAACCTTGCCTTTAACAACGGAACCCTCTTCTGGGGTGTCCATTTCGAAGCTTTCATTCAAAAGTGCTTCAAACTCGTCCATCATATTTGCCATGTGGCGTATATTTCCTAATCTACATATTTGATTCTGGACGTGCAGTTGTCTCCGCCGGTCTTTGGGGTTTCATTGGTCGAACGGTTCGGCATCGGGAAATACAAAAAAGGGTCGGCAAAAACCGAACCCTGTAAATATCTTGCCCAACGGTTAACCCGCCTTTTCGACAAATGCGTGGATATGCGAGATTCTGTAAAATTGCAAGGCCTGTTGACGATCAGCGCATGATCCGCCACCCCTTGTAATACTGACGCTGAGAAACGAATTGCTGACCTTTTCCCCAATGGGAAACGCAAGGTCAGCCACGTGTCATCCGAAGATCGTCCTTAGCCGACAGAGCGCAAAACAATCACCATCAACAGTGTGTAAAGCGCGATACCGCCGCCGATCAGAACGATTGGCCAGTTCTTGAACACAGTCGCAGACGCTATCGCTTTCATTTGATAGATTAGGTCCGGCCATGTGTAGGAAACGAAATCACCTTGGGTGAATACCGCTTTGATACGCCCTTCGTCATCAACCACTGGCAAGCGGCGGAAACGTTCGTTGGACATGATGCGCAGCCAATCGACCATGTCATCGGTCTCGCGCGCGATACGCGGATCAGGCGTCATTATGTCAGACAAGAGCGTGGTTTTGGAATCCAACCCTTTCGCCACAAGTTTGTTCATCACGTCACGCTCTGTAACAACACCCAAAATCTTGCGTTCATCATCAATCACAACGACGGATCCAAAATTCTTCTTGGACATATCCAAAACCGCATCAAACACTGTTGTTTCTGCAGTAGCGGTCAATGGCTTTTGCTTGGACGCATATTCCGGGCGGTCCATAAGGCGGTTGCCGGCACGGGTAGCTGTTTTTGGCATAACTTGAAGCTCCTTAATTCATAGCTTGAAACTAGGACGTAGAGCCGGATCAGAATATTTCCAGCCCTGCTTGTCGTGTTTTTCATGTGGTTAAAGTCACCTTATCGACCTCGCTCGTATAGCCAAGACAGCCGCATGAGACGGGTTGGGGGACGTCGCCCAGCATAGCAGAAAGTTGGGAACTTTCACCCATCTTGGTGATTGTTCTGAGCCGTATTTAACAGCAATTTAGGATATCAAATCTAACCAAAGGATACATCAATGACGATTTCACGACGCACATTGCTTTCATCAGGCGGCGCATTACTGGCTGCGAGTTCCATTTCTTTTCCTACAACAGCCCTCGCGCTTGAAGGTGGTTCCGGCCTCATAATTGCACTCCTCGCAGCGGCCACCGTTGAGAAAGGTGAAGATGCCCCTAAGCCGGTAGATCTTCGGTTTTCTGATCACGAGCTGAAAGAGCTAAACGGCTATGACAAACGCGAGCAAGTACATGTTTTTTCAAAGATGCTTATTCAAAAGTTGTCAAAGGCTTGGGGAATTAAGTTCGATGGCATTGATGGCGAGGCGATTGATCGCGCGTATGGCGACAAAGGTTTGACCGAGGGCGAAAACATAGTCCGTCTTCTATCAAAAGGTCCAAAGTTTGAAATCACGATCAAAATTGTGATCAAGTTCTGACAGTTACCTAAACACTGTCCTGCGAGTCTCATAAAAAATCCGCAGGGCAGTGCCAGCAACTACACCCTTTGTGTGATTGCAGCGATAGCTTGTGCCACGGCATCGGAAATACTTAGCGCTGATGTGTCCAGAACATGCGCATCTTCAGCAGGCTTTAGTGGTGCCGCGACCCGCTCCATGTCACGTGCATCACGGGCGCGCACATCTTCGATCACGTCGTCCAGAGTGACTGTATCCCCCCGCCCAACCAATTCATCATAGCGACGCTTACCGCGCACTTCGGCGCTGGCTGTTACGAACAATTTGACTTCGGCTTGTGGGCAAATCACCGTACCAATATCACGCCCATCCAGAACCGCGCCGCCTGCCCGGCGCGCAAACGCGCGCTGGAAATCGAGGAGGGCTGCGCGAACTTCTGCGATAACCGCAACTTTGCTGGCAGCTTGGGCAACTTCGGCTGTGCGCAAGCCGTCAACGTCTAAGTCTTCGGCGCGCAATCCAACAGCGGCTTCAATCGCATCGCTGCCAGTCATGACCCTTGCGCCAACAGCGCGGTACAGCAACCCGGTATCAAGATGAGCAAATCCGAAATGCGAGGCAACTGCCTTGGAAATCGTGCCTTTTCCTGCTGCGGCGGGTCCATCGATCGCAATTGTAAATGGTTCGGTCATGCCTGTGTTCGTCCTTGTCGCCATAGCCATAACACCACTGCCAAAGACAGCACTGTGAACAGCCATTTTAGTTGTGTCATATCACTCGCACGAGAAACCGTTTCAGCGTCGAGCGTGGTTGCTTGCAAAATTTGTCCGACCAAAGCGTTCTCACGCAAGTCAGCAATCACATAGATCAGTGGGAAAACGACCGCTGTGCGCCAAAGAGTGCTACCAAGCGTCCAAATGATCGCGGCAAAGGTTGTGGCCAATAGCGGAGGGACGATGGTGTCCAATGCGCGGAAAGGGCCGATGTAAAACTGACGGTTTTCCGAAGACAACAACGCAAGATATGCGTTTACAGCCTCAACGTCATAGCCGTTAAGGCGACCATCGAGCAGACCAAAGCCAACACTTAGGTAAATTTCTGACAAAACGACCAGAGATCCAAATCCAATCGCCGAAGCAATTGCCAAAATCGCAATCGTTTTTGTCGTAATCGCCATTACCCGTCGCGTCTTACGTCAGCACCCAAACCGCCCATCAATCCCTCAAAAATCGGGAATGACGTTGCAATTGGTCCACCGTCATCAAGTGACACAGGGTTTGATGCTGCCATGCCCATGATCATGAAGGACATCGCAATGCGGTGATCAAGGTGGCTGGCACATGTGGCCCCACCCTTGACCTTGCCATGTCCCAAACCATGAACGGACCACCAATCCGGCCCCTCGTCCACTTCAACACCGTTGGCGCGCAAGCCCGTTGCCATTGCATCAATACGGTCGCTTTCTTTTACGCGCAGCTCTTTGACGCCCGGCATATGTGTTTTGCCTGTAGCAAAGGACGCAACGACGGAAAGCACAGGGTATTCGTCGATCATGCTAGCAGCGCGTTCCGCTGGAACCTCAATACCGTGCAGATCAGGTGAGAAACGTGCGCGCAGGTCTGCAACTGGTTCGCCGCCTTCTTCGCGTTCGTTTTCGTAGGTAAGGTCTGCACCCATTTCGCGTAGTGTTGTGAACAACCCAGCGCGTGTAGGGTTCAAGCCGATGCCTGGCACCAAAACATCCGAACCCGGGACGATGATCGCGGCACATACTGGAAAAGCAGCGCTGGATGGATCGCGTGGAACTGCAATGGTTTGTGGCTTCAATTCTGGCTGGCCGGTCAGTGTAATAACACGGCCTTCGTCAGTTACTTCAGTCGTGATTTCGGCACCAAAACCAGCAAGCATACGTTCCGTATGATCACGTGTCGCTTCTTTCTCAATGACAACCGTTTTTCCGGGCGCGTTCAGACCTGCAAACAGAACCGCCGATTTAACTTGCGCGGATGGCACAGGCACAACGTAGCGCACAGGGACAGGATCTGCGGCACCAACAAGTGTCATCGGCAAACGGCCACCTTTGCGGCCAACGCTTTGGCAACCAAATTCAGCCAAGGGATCAGTAACACGTGCCATTGGACGGCCATTCAGGCTGGCATCACCCGTAAAGGTCGCTGTGATTGGTGATGTCGCCATAACGCCCATGATCAGGCGCACGCCTGTTCCAGAGTTACCGCAGTCGATGATATTTTCAGGTTCTGCAAAGCCCCCAACGCCAACGCCGTGCACGGACCAATTTCCCTCACCCAGATCAGTGACCTCAGCCCCAAAAGCACGCATGGCTTTCGCGGTATCAAGGACGTCTTGACCTTCCAACAATCCGCTGATTTTGGTTTCACCGACACTGAGCGCACCTAAAATCAAAGACCGGTGAGAAATTGATTTATCACCCGGCACTTCAGCGTGCCCATTAAGTGGCCCACAAGCGTAGGATGTCATCGGAATTGGGGTGCCGTGGCTGGACATATGCAGTCTTTCAAATCGTCTAAAGTTAGCGCCAGACCTATCGTCTGCGCAGACTTTGGTCCAGTCGAAAGGCGAAATGCCTATTTACGGATAAAGGTCATGTAGTGCGGTGTGCGATCTTCGCGTAGCGCTTTTTGTTCGTAACGTGTGCTGATCCAATCATCCCACGGTCCGCGCCAATCTTCTGGTCCCTCAGCCGTCCATTCAAACGGCTGCTTTGGGACTTCTTGCATGGTTTGACGCACATAGTCAGGAATGTCAGTCGCAACGCGGAAAATTGAACCCGGTTTCAAAACGCGTGCAAGGGGCACAAGATGTTCTTCGGTTACAAAACGACGACGATGGTGGCGCGATTTCGGCCACGGGTCAGGGTATAGTAGAAACGCGCGATCAATCGAGGCATCAGGCAATACATCAAACATATCGCGCACGTCACCCGGATAAACCGCAAGGTTTTTGACACCCGCTTTTCTGATCTTGCCCAGAAGCATCGCAACGCCGTTGATGTAGGGTTCGCATCCGATGATGCCAACATCAGGGTTTTGGCCACATTGGTGCACCATGTGTTCACCACCACCAAAGCCGATTTCAAGCCACGTAGGCTTGCCTTCAAACAAGGCGTTCAGATCCAGATTATTACGGTCGGGGTTCACATCCCAATCGACTGCCCCCGGGGACAATGCATCAAGGTCTTCGGCCAAATAGCCCTCTTGCGATTGCTTGAGGTGCTTGCCTTTGAGGCGGCCATAAAAATTGCGGTGTGGGCGTACGGGTTGTGTCATGGGCGCGGTTTAGCCAGCGCAGCGCATCAAGGCAAGCGTATGCTACGGAACAGACCGATTAATACCATCGATTAGCACGCTGTAAAAACGGCAACGGGCAGCGTCAAGAATGATCGCTGCCCGTCTGAAAAATTATATAACTAAAGTTAAACGGCTTTTTTCAAAGCTTCTACCAAATCCGTTTTCTCCCAGCTGAAACCACCATCAGCTTCAGGCGCACGGCCAAAGTGGCCATAGGCCGCTGTCCGCTCATAGATTGGTTTGTTCAGACCAAGGTGCGAACGGATGCCGCGTGGTGTCAGGTCCATAACGCTATCGATCGCTTTTTCGATCATGGCATCGTCAACTTGGCCCGTGCCGAATGTATCGCAATAGATCGACAACGGCTTGGCTACGCCAATTGCGTAGCTCAATTGTACAGTACATTTGTCAGCCATGCCTGATGCGACAATGTTTTTTGCCAAATAACGCGAAGCATATGCAGCAGAACGGTCAACCTTTGTTGGATCCTTACCAGAGAATGCGCCACCGCCGTGCGGTGCTGCACCGCCGTATGTATCAACGATAATCTTACGGCCTGTTAGGCCTGCATCGC
The DNA here is from genome assembly GCA_023955215.1 of Paracoccaceae bacterium. Lineage (GTDB taxonomy): Bacteria > Pseudomonadota > Alphaproteobacteria > Rhodobacterales > Rhodobacteraceae > Ascidiaceihabitans. Next base: position 3,074 of record JAGSGK010000070.1, on the reverse strand, counting down.
CATCTGGTCCACCAATTACGAACTTACCAGTTGGGTTAACATGCCATGCGGTATCAGGGGTAATCCAGCCTTCAGGAAGAACCTCAAGGATATATGGTTCAACGATCGCACGGATGTCAGAGGACTCAAGGTTTGGATCAACGTGCTGTGTAGACAATACAATTGAAGAGACACCAACTGGTTTGCCGTCACGGTAGATCACCGACAACTGACTTTTCGCGTCTGGGCCCAAAGCTGGCTCAGTACCATTCTTGCGCACCTCAGCCAAACGGCGAAGGATCGCATGGGAATACTGAATCGGGGCCGGCATCAGCTCTTCAGTTTCAGTTGTCGCGTAACCAAACATAATGCCTTGGTCGCCTGCGCCTTCATCTTTGTCTGCCGCCGCATCAACACCTTGAGCGATGTGAGCTGACTGTTCGTGCAATAGGTTCGTAACTTCAATCGTGTTCCAGTGGAACTTATCTTGCTCGTAACCGATGTCTTTGACACAGTCGCGTGCGATTTGATCAATGCGCCCCATGTAGTCTTTAAGTTTCGATTGATCCGACAATCCGACTTCACCACCGATGACAACGCGATTGGTTGTTGCAAAGGTTTCCGCCGCAACACGCGCTTCTGGTTCTTCACTCAAGAACGCATCCAACACCGCATCCGAAATGCGATCACACAGTTTATCTGGGTGGCCTTCGGAAACGGATTCCGAGGTGAAAGTATAATTTTTACGGGACATATAGTGCTCCAATATTTTTATGTGTGCCACGTCAGGAAGCCGTTGTGGTACATCAGACCCTCGGCTAACCGCCCTCGGTCGGGCAGTCAATCAGTCGTGGCTGCGGCCAAACGTCATTTTTGGTAAAAGAACCATGAAAGTCACAAAAATCAACAGAAGTGCAATCGGCAGGTCGCCAAGCTTACTGTAAATCGTCGGTGGCAAGGGCATCGGCAATGAGGCATCCACATAGCCCGCTTCATTCAACGCGAGGCTTTTCAATACGCGGCCATAGGGATCGATCATAGCGCTGATCCCCGTATTGGCGGCGCGCGCCATTGGCAGGCCTTGTTCAATCGAGCGCATTTTAGCCTGTGCCAAATGCTGCTTTGGCCCTGCAAACGTTCCGAACCATGCGTCATTTGTAAGTTGTATTAAAAAATCTGGTCTTTCCGCAGCCCCGCCAACGTCATGCGCGAAAACGGCCTCGTAGCAGATCAATGGCAGTGCTTTGCCCAGCAGCCCAAAATCAAGTGTCTGCGCGCCGCCCCCTTCACCGAAGCCATCACCGAACATGTCGGCGAATACGTGCAGTCCGAGGGCAGACAGAACTGGGCGAAACGGCATGTATTCGCCAAATGGCACCAAATGATGCTTGTCATAGGTTGCCGTGATTTGGCCAACGGGGTCCAAAACCACCATGCTGTTGTATAGTGTCGGCCCATTGGCCCGCAAAATCCCTAGAGCGACAGGCGCACCTCGGCCCGCTTCACCTGCAGCTTGCAAGATTCCAGGTGCATTGTGTGCAAGGTACGGCAGCGCGGTTTCAGGCCAAAGGACCAAGTCAGGCACATCGCCCGCCTGTGTGGATTGTAGCAATCGATTGATAAAGACCCCAAACTTCTCTGGGTTCCACTTGTCGCGCTGTGGGGCATTGGGCTGAACAAGTCGGACGGTGTGTTCGGTCAATTGCGCGCTACCAGCTAAAGGTGGGCTGAGAGTGACTGCGAGCGCAACAATACCAACGCCAAACGTCACCACCTTGGACATTTTCGCAGATTGGAAGATCGCAAAAGCCGCAGCGCACATGACCAACATGACACCATGTGGACCACCCCACGCCAAAGCTTGCCCTGCGAAGACATCCACCAAAGCCTGCGGAGGCGTGCCCCATGGAAAACCCGTGAACACATAAGCGCGTAGCAGTTCAACCAAGGGCCATGTGAAAATCAATGCCCAAAGCCGCCCTGAAAAACCTGCCAATACAAATGCCAGCCCCCAGAACAACGCCATTCCACCAGCCATCAAGATAAGTGCAAAGGGTGCCATCCATGCCGTCTGCTGTGCATCCACTTGAAACGGTGCGGTTATCCACTGAAGGGTGATCAGGAAGTAACCAAAGCCGACCATCCATCCTAACCGTGTGGCATGGCGCAAGTTCGAAGACGCCGATAATGCTGCAAATCCCAGCACCAACATAACAAGTATCAGCGGTACCAAACCAAATGGTTGCTGGGCCAGCGCACCCATTCCACCAACGCAGATCGCGCCCAGACTTTGCACCCAAAGCGGCAACGCTTTGAAGCGATCAATCATCCTGCGTGATCAGGCAGGCAAACACGCAAGCGTTTGATCCGGCGAGGATCTGCATCAACAACCTCAAATTCAGTACCGTCAGGATGCATGACAACTTCGCCGCGTGCAGGAACGCGCCCAGCCAACATAAAGACAAGCCCACCAAGCGTTTCGATGTCTTCGCCGTCCACGTCTTCGTGTTCTGTCAAAGACAAGTTCACTTCGGTCTCAAAATCCTCAAGGGGCGTTTTGGCTAGAGCCAAGTAAACGCCGGGCTTTTCGAGGTTCCAATGTTGGTCTTCGTCGACATCATGTTCGTCTTCGATCTCGCCAATAACTTGCTCGATCAAATCCTCGATTGTTGCCAACCCATCAACACCGCCATATTCATCAATGACCAAAGCCATGTGACGCCGTTCGGCCTGCATTTTAGTCAGCAAAACACCAATCGTCATGGATGGCGGAACAAACAGCAAAGGCCGCAACATCTTTGCAAGATCAAATGTTCCACCACCACCATTGAAGCCGTGGGTCAAGGCAAGGTCTTTAAGGTGCGCGAACCCAACAGGGGTATCAAGTGTACCATCATAGACGGGCAACCGCGTTAGGCCGCTTTCTTTGAACTTAGCAACCAATTCTTCCAACGACACCGTTATTGAGACCGCAATAATATCGGCCTTGGGCAAAGCGACGTCTTCAACCCGCATACGGCGCAGGTTCAACATGCCATGGCTGTATTTAAAACGTGCCGGCTGCGGGGTCGTTTGAACTTCTGTGCTTACATCGG
>JAGSGK010000042.1 GCA_023955215.1 Paracoccaceae bacterium | reverse complement strand
GGTGAATTGTACATCTTGATGTCCTTTCGGTTTACATTACGGTTTACATTTTTCATCTTTTTTTGCTTTCTCCAGCTTGGCTAAAATTGCAGCACTTTCAGAGGGCGAAATCTTTGCATAGTGTTCTATTACGTTGGCTGCATATCGAATTGACCACCCCATAAAGTTTGCAATTTCTTTCAAAGATAAATTTGCATCGAGCAGACGCGTTGCTGCGGTTCCCCTAGTATCAGAAAGCGTTTTTTCTCTTCCGTCTTCTGCAAGAGGAAGCTTGCTCTTATTTCGCCATTCCCTAAATTTCTGAGATGCCCATCGCGCACTTATTGGTATGCCAGACCCGCCGACGACAAAATATTGCTGCCCTTCCGGCATTTCTTGAATGTGTTTTTCAAGCGTTTTACTTACAGGTATGTAGGCAACTTTATTCCGCTTTGCGGTTCTAACCTCCAAAAGGCGAACACCTTCTTCACCCTTTAAATGCCTACGGTTTAATTTTACTAGGTCGGACGGCCTTAGACCCGTTTCGCAAGCAACTGTGATCATTCGCTTGCCCCAGTCGGGTGCCTCGCCGTACAGTCTCTCTAAATCACTTGGGGATAGAATTATCTCCGAACGGTTGCTTTTGTATATTTTTGGGAATTCTTTACAGTAATGTTCTTTGATTAAGCGCCTATCTTTACAAGCCCAATTCAAAAGAATCGAAACAATTGCACCAGCATAATCATATTGCTTTGGCGAATGTACCCAGGCCTGACGCCATTCTTGAACTTCGCCACTAAACTCCCATTCTTCTAGAATTTTATAGGGTTCACATCCAAACTCCTTACGGAATTTCTCGAGCCATAATTTATAATCCTTCTGAGAACGTTTTCCGATGGTATGTAAATACGCAGCAGATCCTAGATATTGATCAACTAGCCAATCTACTGTTTCAGAGTATTTATATGCTACAGAATTTTTCGGTGCAGCGATCTCGGCCGCAAAGGCTTCATTGAAACCCGGTTCCTGACAAGGACAGTATGACGAACTTTCCCAAAACTTGGGGCCACCTCTCCAAGCATAAAAATGGAATTTGCTCGCTCCGCTAGCCAACTTTCTTCGAACACGATGAACTCCTTTTGGCAATGGACACTTATGTTTTGCCAAGTCGCGCCCTCCGTATTTCTACAAAGGTTGAACTACTCTTTTGCGCAGAGCTACTTTGCGGCATAGTAGCCAAACCTTGGACAATATTTAATCGATGTTGAACGTGAGCTATATCCCAGTATCCTTTGCGACCAGGCAAAGGCTTTGCCCCTATTTGTTTCATCCAGACCCGAAAAGCACTTGTTGCGGAATCATATCTCAGGCGCTTTGCCAGCTCTTCAGTTGTCACAATTTCATTTTCCATTTTATATTCACCCTTTCGGCTCAACCATGTTCCTCTCGATGTATTCTTCTACTGCGCCTGATGGGATAAAAATTCGATTCCCAATCCTCATGTGGCGTAATTCAGCGTTTGTAATCAGGAAGCGAACACGACGCTCTGGCCATCCTATGCGCACGGCCAACTCTTTCGGGCTTTCTAGTTGATCCATGGAATACTCCTTGATGTTTAGTGTTAATTTGATAAGTTTCGATATGATTAGATACAATATATATCGATTTAGATCAAATGTACACAATAATGTATATTCTGCAAGGAATAGCCATAATGATAGGTGATCGACTAACAACTTTACGCAAGCACTTAGGGTTCAATCAAATTCCGTTTGCTAAAAAAATCGGGGTTTCTCAAAGCGCCTATGCAAATTACGAAAGAGGTGTAACTGATATTCCAATATCCTTAGCACAGAAACTGTGCATTGAATATCAAGCTTCCCCCGCTTGGTTGCTGCTGGGCGAAGGTGGAATGCTTACAAACGGATCAGGACAGCTCGTTGAAGACGCAGCAATATCCGTACTCGAAGTCTTACATGAAGAAGATATAGATATAAAACCAGCAAAGGCTGCTCAATTGATTAGGCACTTTTTCGAAGAAATGGCCGACGGCAATCTTAGAGGAAGAGATGAGCAAATTAGACGTGCCAAACTGGTATTTTAAGGAGAAGATATATGGATAATCACGATTCAAGCGCTCGGCGCTCAGAAAATAAAAGTGTATTCCGAGCAGTTGTACATCAGAAGCTAAAAGAAGGCTCTCTTGCGCGTAAATCAAACAACATTTCGGGGGATGATTTAATACTACTTTTCTCTCAAATTTGGCGCGAGAAATATATGTGGGTAAAATCCTTTGGATTTCTATTGATGTTGCTAGGCGGCCTTGGTTTTGTGTGGTCTGCTAAAGCAATATTAACTGGCAATGTAGTGGGGGCGATCACCTTTACGGCGCTGATAACAAGTGCGACCTTAATTACCTACATGGTAGACTTAGGAGAACGCAAGTTGGGTTTATGGCGTTACGAGCGGGTTGGGAACATTGGATCTCTTCCAAAATTTCAGTGGCGTTTTATTTCATGGGATTGAATGCAGTTTTATATGCTTAAACGAAAAATTATGAACGTCGATAGCGTAGCAACGCCTATTTCCTGCGCGAATTCCTTTTTCGATATCATTGAAATATATACTGATGAAGCTGGGGATTTCGCATAATGAACGCTGTTGAGATCGAACAGGCCATTACTGAACTGGCCGAACAACCCTTTGATGCGGCGGAGTTCCCATTCGTGTTCCTCGAAGCCTTTGGGAACAAAGCCACCACGATTAAAAAGCTGCGCAGTGGGACATCGAACAAATCCGACATCGATGGCGTCCTTCAGGCCAACCATATCCACCTTAAAACCTGCGATGTGGGTCAGGTGGCTGACACGCTAACTGCGTTGCGCGACAGCAAGGCCACTGAAACCAAACGCAACAAGGTGCGGTTTCTGTTGGCCACTGATGGTGAAGCGTTCGAGGCTGAAGACCTGTCCACGGGCGAAACCGTTTCCTGCACCTATGAAGACTTCCCGAACCACTTCGTTTTCTTCTGGCCACTTGCTGGCCTAAGCAAAACCAAACAACTCAGTGAATCCGAATTCGACGTTCGCGCCACCCTGCGCCTGAACAAACTCTACACGACACTGCGGGCTGACAATCCTGAGTGGGGAACCGCCGAACGTAGTGCGGACATGAACCACTTTATGGCGCGTCTGATTTTCCTGTTCTTCGCCGAGGATACGGATATCCTAAATGGTGACGACTTGTTCACGACCACCATCGAACAGATGTCTAATGCTGATGGGTCTAACACGCACGAGATTATCAGCGAACTCTTCCGTGCCATGGACACACCGATCAAGGATCGTGCCGCCGCGAACCTGCCAAGATGGGCGGATGTGTTCCCTTATGTCAACGGTGGTCTTTTCTCTGGCCGTACAGACGTGCCCAAGTTCAGCCGCATCGCGCAACGCTACCTGACGCATATCGGCAACCTGAACTGGACCAAGATCAACCCCGACATCTTCGGCTCGATGATCCAAGCCGTGGCGGACGAGGATGAACGCAGTGCCTTGGGGATGCACTACACCTCTGTGCCGAACATCCTGAAGGTGCTGAACCCGCTGTTCCTTGATGACCTGCGGGACCATCTGGATCGCGCTGGTGATAACAAAACCAAGCTGCTGAACCTGCGCAAACGGATGTCCAACATCCGTGTGTTCGACCCAGCATGTGGGTCGGGCAACTTCCTTGTCATCGCGTACAAGCAAATGCGTGAGATCGAGTTCGAGATCAACAAACGGCGCGGGGAAGAGTTCATCCGCTCCGACATCCGCATCCAGAACTTCCGTGGGATCGAACTGCGGGATTTCTCTGCCGAGATCGCCCGTCTGGCCCTGATCATCGCCGAATATCAGTGCGACGTGACCTATCGTGGACAGAAGGATGCACTGGCAGAGTTCCTGCCATTGGATCGAAAGAACTGGATTACCTGCGGGAATGCATTGAAAATAGACTGGTTGAGCGTCTGCCCGCCAACTGGAACGGGGGTGAAGGTTCGGTCAACTGATCTATTTGATACGCCTCTAAAACAAGCAGAAATCGATTTTGAGAACGAAGGCGGCGAGACATATATATGCGGCAATCCGCCATATAAAGGAACCAACTGGCGTTCCAAGGCCCAAACCGCCGAACTTGGAGCGGTTCTCGATAAATACTCTAAGCAATGGAAGTCCTTGGATTATGTGAATGGTTGGATGGTTAAGGCGGCAGAGTATTCGCAAAAGAGTCGCTGCTCTATCGCTTTTGTTACCACTAATTCGATCTGCCAGGGACAGCAGGCAGCAGTCCTCTGGCCGATAATCTATAAACACGGTCTCGATATTTATTTCGCACATAGGTCATTTAAATGGGCAAATCTTGCCAGTCATAATGCGGGCGTCTCTGTTGTAATTGTCGGAATGAAATCTTCTCAAGAAAATAGGAAGTCAATTTTTGAGGAAGTGAATGGCGCACTCGTCGAGATGTCTGCTACAAACATCAATGGGTATCTTCTTGATGCCCCATCAGTGCACGTTAACAGCTCCAAGTCCAGTTTAGGAATGTTAAACCAAATCACGGATGGGAGTGGCGCATTGGACGGAGGCCATCTTATTCTGACAACAGACGAAGCAAATTCATTTAAAGCGCTGCCTTCAGACGTATTTTCAAAATTCATACGACCATATCAAGGTTCGAGTGAGTTCATCAAAGGGACTCTGAGGTTTTGCCTTTGGATAACCGATGCAGAGTTCGATGCGGCCCTGAAAGTCCCTGAAATTCGATACAGAGTCGCAGAGGTCAAAGCTTTTCGACAGGCTGCTGGTTCAAGAGCAAAAACAGCTGTTGATAGGCCGCACAAGTTTGCATGGATTAACAAACAAGACGGAAACCAAATTATCGTTCCAACCGTTTTTTCGGAAAAACGTGAATATTTAACGGCGGGATTCTTGAGTGATAGAGTTATAATCAGCAACGCAGCTAGTATTGTTCAGGATGCCGACTTAGCAACGTTTGCAGTGTTGAGTTCAAAATTGCACATTGAATGGGTTCGCTCAGTTGCTGGGAAACTTGAGGACCGACTTCGTTATACCTCTTCAACCTGTTACAACACATTCCCCGTCCCCAAACTCACCGAAAAGAACAAGGCCGACCTGAGCCGCTGCGCCGAGGACATCCTGATGGCCCGTGAATCGCATTTCCCCGCCACAATAGCAGACCTCTACAAACCCGACGCCATGCCCGAAAACCTGCGCGAAGCCCACGACCGCAACGACGAGGTCCTAGAACGCATTTACATTGGCAGACGCTTCAAGAACGACACCGAACGGCTCGAGAAGCTGTTCGAAATGTACACCAAGATGACAACGGAGGTACCCACCCATGCCTGATTTCCAAGTAGCTGATCGTGATGTCGCCCTAGTCCGCGATCTTTTAGAGGCCACAGCTGAAGGACAGGTTGTCGAGTTCAAGCATAACAATGCAGACGAAAAGATGATTGGTAAGCTGGTTTCAGCTCTCTCAAACTCTGCCCGTAAAGATAACAAACCCTTTGCCTATATCGTCTGGGGTATTGAAGACGGGTCGCATAGTCCGGTTGGAACAAGTTTTGACCCGGGATTACAGAAGGTTGGCAATCAACCTTTGCAAATCTGGTTATCGAGTAAGCTTCACCCCAGAGTCGATTTCACCTTTCGAAAGATAGATTATGAGGGCGTGAATCTTATTTTAATGGAAATACCACCAGCTTTAAATGCCCCAGTGGAATTTGAGCGAACAGCTTATATCCGTGTCGGAGAGGCAACGCCTAGGCTATCAGACAGTGCGCAAGCTCAAGCGGCGTTGTGGCGGGAGCTCAATTCTTTTGCTTGGGAAACTGACGTTGCGAAGCAATTCGTGACGTCGGACGATGTATTGAATTTGATCGACTACCCCAAATATTTTGAGCTGAATAAAATCCCGCTTCCTGACAACCGTACGGGTATTTTCGAACGTCTTACGGCAGATGACATCATCAAGAAAGATGTCGGTCAAAACTGGAATATCACCAATTTGGGCGCGATTTTATTTGCCAAAAGGCTGTCTGATATTTCGGGGTCAATCGCCCGTAAGGGCGTGCGGTTTGTTCATTATGATGGTGCAACGAAAGCCGACAAGGTCGTAAACCGTCATGATGGGGCTTTGGGTTACGCCAATGGTTTTGAGGGTCTGATGACCTATATCAATGGCTTACTGCCAAAGAATGAGCATATCGGGCAGGCATTGCGGGAAGAAACCACTTTGTACCCTGAGATTGCGTTACGTGAGCTTGTTGCGAACGCCATTATTCACCAAGATATGACTGTGACTGGTGCTGGCCCGCAGATCGAAATGTTTTCGGATCGGATTGAAATTACCAATCCTGGGGAGCCGCTGGTTGATCCCAGTCGTTTTTTGGATCTGCCGCCAAGGTCTCGCAATGAGGCGTTGGCATCGGCTATGCGTCGGATGGGCTTTTGCGAGGAACAAGGTTCTGGGGTAGATAAAGTGCTTTTTGCAGTTGAATTCCATCAAATGCCAGCACCAGATTTTCGCCATGAGCACGACTCCGTGAAGGTCATTTTATACGCGCCGCGACGGTTCGCAGATATGACACCTTCTGAGCGCATCAGAGCATGTTATTTACACGCTGCACTGAAGTGGGTGAATGGAGGGCGGATGAAGAATGCCACCCTGTGCGAACGATTTGGCATCAACAGTAAGAATGCTGCGCAGGCTAGTAATGTAATTCGACAGACATTAGAGGAAGGTCTCATCAAACACGCCGATCCTGAACACCCTCGCGCAGGTTATCTGCCCTTTTGGGCATAAGTTCTTGATTGGGTTTTGATTATGGGAGTGTTCTTTGAACAAGATGAAAAGGTATTTTGAAATAAATCATTGTTATTCAATGCGTTGCGATATTTGTATCGTCTTTTGGATTTCTTGATCACGTTTTGACTGAGGTGTAATATGAAGCAAATTCCGTCTGTATCAGTAGGGTACGCAACAAACCGTTCCTCAACCAAATCGAATGAATTTGGGATGAGAGCCATGCAAGAACGTGCCTATGAGCGGCGTGGTGAGCAATATCTGTTAATCAAATCGCCACCTGCATCGGGTAAATCACGTGCGTTGATGTTCATCGCGTTGGATAAGCTGCACAATCAAAACCTCAAGCAGGCTATCGTAGTCGTTCCCGAGAAATCCATTGGCTCCAGTTTTAACGATGAACCGCTGTCAGATTTCGGCTTCGACTACGACTGGACGGTGCCGCTGCAATGGAACCTGTGCAATGTGCCAGGTGGTGACGATGGCAAGGTTGGTGCAGTGGGGCGATTCCTTGAAAGTGAGGATCGCGTTCTGGTTTGCACCCACGCCACGTTCCGCTTTGCGGTGGACAAATTCGGGATTGAGGTTTTTGACAACCGCCTGATTGCCATTGACGAGTTCCACCATGTCAGCGCGAACCCTGACAACAAGCTGGGTGCGCATCTGGGACAGTTGATTGCCCGTGACAAGGTTCATGTCGTTGCCATGACTGGAAGTTACTTCAGGGGCGACGCAGAGGCTGTGATGGCCCCTGAGGACGAGAAGAAGTTCGATACGGTCACATACACCTATTACGAGCAGTTGAACGGTTATGAGTACCTTAAGACGCTTGATATCGGATATTTCTTTTACACGGGGTCCTATGCCGACGAAATCCTGAACGTGTTGAACCCTGCTGAAAAAACGATCCTGCACATCCCCAATGTGAACGCTCGTGAAAGCACTGGCGACAAACACAAGGAAGTGGATCACATCGTCGATGCCTTGGGTGAATGGCAATCTACCGACCCCGTGACGGGTTTCCATTTGGTGAAGACTCCTGATGGCCATGTCGTGAAGATCGCTGACCTAGTTGAAGACGACCCAGTAAAGCGGGATCGCGTTTCGGCGGCGCTGAAAGACCCAGCTCATAAGAATAACAGAGACCATGTGGACATCATAATTGCGTTGGGCATGGCCAAGGAAGGCTTTGATTGGGTGTGGTGTGAACATGCTTTGACTGTTGGCTATCGTGCCAGCCTGACAGAGATTGTACAGATCATTGGGCGGGCGACACGGGATGCCAAAGGTAAGACCCACTCACGCTTTACCAACTTGATTGCAGAACCTGATGCCTCTGAAGGTGCGGTCACCGAGGCCATCAATGACACGTTAAAAGCCATCGCAGCCAGCCTGTTGATGGAGCAAGTGCTTGTCCCACGGTTCAACTTTTCTCCGAAGTTGACATCTACGACATCGGTCGAAGGCTTCGACTACGGTGAAGGTGGTTATGATTCCGCCAAAAGCAATGTAGGTTTCAATGAAGAGAGTGGGCAGTTCCAAATCGAGATCAAAGGTTTGGTTGAGCCAAAGTCACAAGAAGCCGAACGGATTTGTCAGGAAGACATCAACGAGGTGATTACTGCCTTTGTGCAAGACAAACAGTCCCTCGAACGCGGATTATTTGATGGCGAGAAAGCTGGCGGAGAACTGGTGCCCGAAGAGATCACTGTTGTTCGCATGGGGAAGATCATCAAGGGTCGTTATCCAGAATTGGAAGAGAATGATGTCGAAGCGGTCAGACAACGCGCTGTGGCGGCGTTGAACATCACCCAAGGGGCCAAGGCAGCGGTTCTCGGGGTGGCAGATGACGATAAGGAGCCATCGGCCAACACCGCATTGATCGATGGTGTACGCAAATTCGCCCTGAGTGTCCGCGATCTCGACATTGATCTGATCGATGCGATCAATCCGTTCGGTGAAGCATATTCAATTCTTGCCAAGTCAATGGATGAGGACAGCCTGAAACAGGTTGCTTCTGTCATTGCAGCGAAACGTAATCCGATCACCCCAGATGAGGCAGTAACATGGGCCAAACGTGCTTCCAAGTTCAAGAAGGATAACGGGCGTTCGCCATCGATCTCAGCGTCTGATCCCTATGAGCGTCTGATGGCCGAAGGTGCGACAGCCTTTATGCGGTTCCGTAAGGAGGGGCGCTATGAGTGATGATCTCGACGCACTGGCCGACGATCTGGCCGAGTTCGAAGTAAAAGACAAACCCATTGCACGCTCTCCAATTGAAGAACGGGTGATTGCAGGCTTTGAAGACATTCAACGCTTTGTTGAAACATCAGGCCACACACCAAACAGCGGTGCTGACAACAGCATATTTGAGCGCCTCTATGCGGTTCGGTTGGAGAAACTGGTGGCGAATGCGACGTATCGTGAACTGTTGGAACCTTTGGATCATCAGGGGCTTTTGAACGCAGTCGAAAACACCGATGATGAAGACGAAATGGATATGGATGCTTTGGCATCCGACCTGGAAGACCTAGACGGGGTTACGTCTGATATCACAGAAATTCGCCACGTGCGCCCTGTTGCTGAACGTAAAGCGGCTGAAGATGTTGCCAGTCGTGAACCATGTAAAGATTTCGATAAGTTCAAACCAATGCTTGAACAGGTGCAAGCCGAACTCACATCAGGTGTCCGCGCCACTCGTCCCTTTGAGAAAAAGGCCGAGATCGAGGTTGGTCGTCTCTTTGTCCTGAAAGGACAAAAGGCGTATGTCGCTGAAAAAGGCGAAGTTTATGTCAACGACAACGGCATGACCGAAGCCCGCCTGCGTGTGATCTTCGACAACGGCACCGAGAGCAACTTGCTGATGCGTTCCTTGCAACGGGCATTGAACGAAGACAAGGCAAGCCGCCGTATCACTGACCCAAGTGCGGGGCCGCTGTTCTCTGATGCGACCATTGACGGCGACGAGGCCAGTGGAATTATCTACGTGCTACGAAGCAAGTCTGACCTACCTGTCGTCGCCCGAAATCGTGACTTGTTGCACAAGATTGGCGTGACAGGTGGAAGTGTGGAAAAGCGGATTTCAAATGCCAAGCTAGACCCAACCTTCCTGATGGCCGACGTGGAGATTGTGACAACTTACGAATTGTTCAACATCAATCGTGTGAAGCTGGAAAACCTACTGCACCGCATATTTGAAAGCGCACGTTTGGATATCGAAATCCTGGATCGCTTTGGTCACCCCGTGACACCACGCGAATGGTTCTTGGTGCCGTTATTCGCTATCGATGAAGCAGTGGAACGGATCAGAGATGGTTCAATTAAGGGGCTTAGCTATGACCCAAAATTAGCCCGTTTAGCATAGAGTTCAATTTTGAGATACTTAACATTTCTTATCAGCCAAGTGCGCGATGTTTCTGGGCGTAGTGCCTCAGCCAAGCTACTATGGTTTCTAGCAATGGCCTATGTGTTTTTGTGGGTTCCTGATATCGATCTCCTTTTCATCGGAATTCTCCATCATAGGTCAATCGTCACACATTCAATTTTGCCAGCTCTTATACTGTTAGTATTGGGTCGACGAGCGGGTGCCGCGCCTATAGCGGGTGCTTTAATAGGCCTAGCAGTTCATCTTTCATGCGACTTGCTCTCACCTATGGTTGGCTTTGCTCAAATTTGGTTACCTGCGCCGATCAAAGCACCTCTGGGTCCCCTAAGCTATCTATGGTTATTTCTAAACGCCTTAATTGCGTTTTGGATTGCACGACAGTTAGCAGTAAAAGCGTTTAATTTATGGACCGGGTATTTCATGATGCTCACTGTAAGTGTTCTGACTGCATTTTCATACGGAGTTATAAATGAAAATAGCCTTTGGTCAGTTGTTGTGACGCTCGTTGTATTGTCCACCAGTCTGTTTGGGGCACGTAGAAAGCTTGAAAATGACGCCATCGCGTCCAAGAAACTCAAACAAGTGTCAAAAACACTAAAAAAGGCCAAAGCAGGGACTAATACATCGCTTAATAGAATAGCAGATTTAGCAGACGAAGCGTCTAAAGCGCTTGCAAGGCATAATGATGATTTAAGTTTGAAAAAAAGCTTTCTACAACAAAGACTTCTACTCGAGAGCAACCTAAAGGTCGCCCAAAATGCAGTAGACATCCAGCAGCAATTGGGCGCCGATCATGCACTTAAAGCGCAATTCTTAAAAGTACAGGAGAGTTGGGGCAGCTCAGAAAAGAAACCTGTTGAAAAAAACAACAGACTTGAAGAAGATTTGTTTTCATTGTCCGAAATAAATGTTTCCATTGAGCAAATAGAGCTGCTGGCTGAATTGCAGTCAGATCATTTGGATTTTTTGAAAAACCTGAAAAATATACTCATTTGCGATAGTGCTCTGATGAAAAAGTATTCCGAAATAATGATTGAACAACAAAATGAAGATAGGTTTCAGGAAATTATCAACCTTTAATCCCAACAGTGTAAAATATTTTGTGAGTTAAAACCTTTTAGCTGTCGTTGGATCAAACCCACAACTCTCTTTCGCTTTTAGCGCCCAAAACGACATTCCTTGCTCCGTTCCGCCCCAATCAAAATTGTAAAGAGCATTGCCACAATAGAACCCATGATTTGCTGAATATGCATTACGTAGATTTTCGCCGGTCATCACGGGATATGCTAAAATACCAAGACAGATTGCTATAAAAGTGGTAATTCCAACGAAATAGATAGTTATAAATTTATTCATCCTTAGCCCCAACCTTCATGAGTTAACTTTAAAACTTAGCTAGTGAATTCCATGCGGAATGGAAACGATAAATCTCTCCCCAACTACAATTTCTTTCCCATACTTCTCAATCTCAGGAACCCAATACTTCAGACGATTGAATACCGTCCTGCAAATTTTAATTCCATCGGCGGTAACAAACAAACAACGCAAATTACTATAATCCCCCCAAATACCAGCAATCGCCGTCAGCTCGACCCCTTTTGGTAATTCCCGCACCTTTTCAAAATCGCGATAGTCAATTCCGTATTGCAAAGCCTGTTTAAACCCCATCGTGAATGGTCTGTCTTGTGTCATGTGTTTTCCTATCTAAAGTGATAGCCCGTGGGACTGTCTGTGCTCGATTACCTCGAGCTGTTCTTCAATCGTGTTTCGGCGTTCTGTAACAGCTTCAAGCTGGTCGTTAAGGCTGTCTCGACCTGCTCGTAGCTCGCGGCATCGTTCAACCACAGCCTCAACGCATCCAGCGAGTGCTGTTGTGACTGGCTTAACCACGTCATGCAGTCGGTCAGTAATTCCAATGTTGCGTTCGTCTGCTTGGTCGAGCGCTCTTCCAAATCTTTCATGGCTGTCGCGGATTGCTCTGATGATTTCACCAACTGCTCCACGTAGGACAGCAATTCGCGTTCTAAGGCTGTGAGTTGTGTCATCTAATCCAGCACCTCCAGACAAGTGATCGGCCTGCCGCCCGCTGTGCAACTCGCCAACCTGATCTGGTTCGGGTTCAAAATCAGATAGGTCTGATCGTTGATCATCGCCTTGGTCAAACCATAGGTTGTCATCTGCGTACGGTGCATCTGCCAGTTCCAAGTCAGACTGATCCCGATCAGAGCCGCCATCGATATCAAGGCTGTCGCCAAGATCGTCCACGGTGCGAAGCGATAGGTCGTTTTCATCCAGTGTAATCTGTTCTCGATGATCGAACGTGTGTTCGCGTTCATCTCGTCCATATCGATCTCTATTGTATGTTTCGCGCTTCTCAATATGTCGCGCATGCTCTGCGCAAAGCTGTTCATGTGGGATGTCATCAAGGCGTCTTGGTCTGTCTGCATCTGTTCCAGCTTGGCGGTTAGCCGCGATTTCTGCGTGTCGTTCGGGCGTCCAGTTTTCATGGGTCAGAACTCCTTCTAGTTTAAATGGTTTGGTAAATTCAGGATCGCGGATGCTTATGGATTTTTCTGCGCGGCGGGTGATTTCAAACCCTGCATCCTCAAAGAAATCGATCATTGTCAGGCGGTCGGTGATCAGACCCCCATCTATCTGATCATAGATCGCCCCAATGATCGCAGTGCGTGCTTCGGCACGTTCTGCACTTTCGCGCACAGGCTTAAACTCTCGCGCTCTGTCAGGCTCCAATGGGTCTGCCCAGCGGTGTTCTTGGTTCAATAGGTCACGTAGGCTGTTGAACGCCGCCTCATGGCCAGGTGGCGCGATATTGAGGCTCTTACCCTCAGTCAGTTCAAGGCGTGGGGTGCAGAAGTGTAATTCTATGTTCCCTTCATGGACGTGGCGCACCCACAGGCAATCGTATTGATCCGCGTCTAAGCCAGCAAAGGCCAGCTCTTCGAAACGATCAATCACCTCTTGCTGAGCACCCTCATTCGGCGCATCGCCCTCGGCAAAGCTGATGACGCCAGCGGTGTAGCTCCATTTGTTGGTGCTGGCGTCGATCAGGTGGCGCGTTTGTTCGGGCGTACCGCGCAGGACTTCTGGTAATGGATCACGGATGACGGTTTGCGGTTGCCCCGCATCGTCACGGATCAGGTTGCGGTTTTCGTCGTAGGCTAAAACCTTCTCTGCAATCAGATAGTCCACAGGTGCAGCGCCACCGCCAATCCCATTGGAAAAGAACTTGATGATCATGGCGTGGGTTCCTGCGTGGAATGTTTGTCCATGATCGCTGCAAGCTGGCGCTCAATGCTTACCAGCTGAGAGGCGACCTTGACCGCATCAAGCGAACTGGCATGGCCTGCTTTGACCGCACCATTGATCCAGCGTGACAGCTGATTGAGATTGCCCCCGACACGGGCAATCGCAAAGGTCAGCTGTGGATCGACACGCGGAACGAGCTTGCGCCGCTTGGCTTGTACCAGCCCAAGGGCTTCGCGCATAAGCGTTGCATTGGGCAGGCCAGCGGCCTGTGCTTTGGCAACCAATTCGGTCTTCTCCGCAACCGTGCATCGAAAGATCACGGTTTCGGTTAAGCCGTCCTTAGCGCAGATATTATCTGCGGGGTTGGGGTTTGAAGGGGAGGCTTGCCGCCCATCACAAGTCCCATCGATGTAATCGGTGGGTAACCTTGCTGTTTTCTTTTGATCAGGCGGCATTGGATATTCCATTTTGGTTTTGGAAATCCAACGCACGTTTTACAAATGCTTTCCAGCGGGGGATAATGCTTGGGTCATCGTGGCCGATATGATGCTTGCGAAGGTTTAGACGAAATCTCTGGGAAAGCGATGACAGGCAGGGCATGTCTTTGCCTGCGGGCAAAACCTCGTATGCGATACATCTCCAGTATTTATGGGATCGATCAATTTGGGATAGATTGGCCGTTGGAAACTTTAGTCCGTTAAATAGTAATCTAGGATTACTTTCTTCTTTAGGCGGAACTGGAGTGCGCCTTGTCTGTGCAAAACCCGTCAGCCATATTATGAAACCTGAAAACTCGAAAGCATTCCAAAGGCTCATAAACCGACTAATTCTTCGGCGTCGAATTGTTATGATCTGAGCGTGTTCCAAGATACGTAAAAGGGTACGTGTGTATCTTGGTGTGACACCCAACTCGCCGGCCAGAATTTTGGTTGAGATGCGTTTCGTTTGAAAACGGTAATCGCCCTTCGAGAATGAAATGCGATGACCTTCAAGGATTTCCAGCAAGAGACTTAACGTCCTTGCTTTTTGCGCTGATACACCATGACACTCGATTAGTAAGCGCACCGCGTGTTTTCGATACTTTGTGAAGTTAAGGGTGTCTGATTTAACGCTACTGTATTTTAATGCACCATTCATGATGCACCGCCGTTCAAACTTGAAAGCAAAGCTCGTGTTTGATATGCTGTTCTTACAAAGTGAAATGCTATGCCGTCGAAATGGGTTGCAGCCCGTTCGGCGGTTTTTCTTATTTTATATTTGTTTTTTCGGTTTACAGTGTAACTGTAAGTGATTGATTTAATTACGGGTACTAAACGGGGCCGTTTACAAAAAATTACAATGAAATCAACACTGGAAGTCGGATTGCAAATCCGTGTACACGAGTTCGATTCTCGTACTCGCCTCCAATAAAATCAATG